>ONSK01000157.1 GCA_900320455.1 uncultured Erysipelotrichaceae bacterium
GTAACCCCAGCAAAAGAGCGGCCGTTCAGCTCCGCCGGGCGACCGCTCTATTCCGCATCATCGACCGATGACTGCCGCATTCTGCACTTTTGTTTCAAGAAAAAAAGAAGGCCATTTCCATGACCTTCTGTCTCTGAATATTTCTTACTTATTCGTAATGTCTCCGCCGAAGAACTGCTTGGAAAGTTCAGCCAGTTTTCCGGAAGAACGGAGGTTTGCGAGTGCGTCATTTACTGCCTTGCAGAGATCTGTCTCACCCTTCTTGACAGGATAGCAGACAGCTTCGCCTTCACTTTCCGCAACGATCTTGATCGGTGCTTCCGGATGCTGTGTCATGTAGTCCAGATAAGATACTTCGGAATTGATTGTCGCATCAATTCTGCCCTGTGTCAGAAGTGTGATTGTCTCGTCGAATGTATCGATGGACTGCACTGTTGCGCCTAATTCTTCCGCGAGAGTCGCATATGTGGAACCCGGTGAGTTGGCAGTTGTCTTGCCCTTCAGGTCTTCGAATGTCTTGATCGTGTCATTGTCTTTGCCTACGATCAGAACTTTTCTTGTGAAGACATACGGTTCAGAGAATTCATAGCTCTTCGCACGTTCATCATCATAACCGACGCCGTTGCAAATGATATCGAATCTGCCGGATTTAACACCTGCCAGAAGGCTTTCCCAGTTGGATTCCTCAAAGCGTGCTTCAACGCCGAGCGCCTTAGCGATTTCCTTGCCGACTTCAACATCGAAGCCTGTCAGTTCGTTTGTCTTTTCATCATGGTATGTCCACGGGGACCAGTTGCCTTCAGTACCGATGATCAGGTAACCTCTTTCCTTGATTGTTTCAAGAACGGTTTTATCTGTCTCTGTTTCATCAGCGGGTTTGCTGCTGCCGGAACATGCAGTCAGTGTGAATGTCATGGCTGCTGTAAGTAAAAGGCTGAGTGTCTTTTTCATTTTTTCCTCCTATTCTCTTCCAGACTGAATTGACTGGATAAAGAGCTTTGTTCTTTCTTCCTTCGGGTTCTCGAAGAATGATTTGGAATCCGATGTTTCAATCACCTGGCCGTTCTCCATGAAGATGACCTTGCTGGAAACATTGCGGGCGAAGTTCATTTCGTGCGTTACCACCAGCATCGTCATTCCTTCATTTGCCAGATCTTTCATGACTGAGAGCACTTCTCCGATCAGTTCCGGATCAAGCGCGCTGGTCGGTTCATCGAAGTAGATGATCTCCGGTTCTGTCGCAAGCGCTCTTGCGATCGCGACACGCTGCTGCTGTCCGCCGGAAAGCTGGGACGGATAGGAATCCAGGCGGTCTGCCATGCCTACCTTCTCCAGTGCCTCGACAGCTTTCTTTTCCGCTGCCTCCTTCGGCACTTTGCGGGCAACAATCAGTCCTTCCGTCACATTCTGCAATACCGTCTTGTTCAGAAACAGATTGTAGTTCTGGAAGACAAAGGCTGTCTTTCTTCTCAGACGGCTGATGTCCTTCTTACTGATGGAGTGCATATCAAACCGCTCGCCGTCAAAGTCCATCGTTCCGCTGTCTGCGATTTCCAGGAAGTTGATGCATCTGAGCAGTGTCGTCTTGCCGGAACCGGAAGGTCCGAGAATCGCGACGACATCGCCCTTGTCCACATGCAGGCTGACGCCTCGCAGGGCGCCGAAGTCACCGAATGACTTTTTCACATTCTGAATATCAATCATTTTGTGCCTCCGTATACATTCAGCTTCTTCTCACCCCAGCCCTGCAGCCATGTCAGAATGGTACAGAACATCAGATAAATAAAGCCGACTTCCAGATACAGCGCCAGTGTCTGATACACACGGCCGTTGATGATCTGTGTCTGACGGATCATTTCCGTTACCGTGATGGTGGATGCCATCGAAGTTCCCTTGATCATGGAGATAAAGGAATTTGACAGGGACGGGAACGCTGTGCGGAATGCCTGCGGCAGGATGATCCTGCGCATGATCTGCCAGTAGCTCATACCCACGCAGTAGCCTGCCTCCAACTGTCCCTTGGGAACAGCTTCCAGGGCAGCGCGCATGCTTTCTGCCATGTAGGCGCCTTCATTGATTGCGAAGCACAGCACCGCGGCAGGAAATGCCGGCAGCACAATGCCGATGGAAGGCAGACCGTAGAACACCAGGTACAGCTGTACCAGGATCGGCGTGCCTCGGATAATCCAGATATAGAAGCGGCATAACTGCTTCAGTCCCCGGATATTCGCATACTGGATCACAGCGACCACGATGGAAATCACCAGGGCAAATAAGAATGACAGCACGGACAGGGGAATGGTTACCCTGATACCTGCCATCAGTATTTTCATAAACGAATCGATCAGAATCTGCAGTACTCTTTCATCCATAGTTTTATACCCGACGTAAGTATATATAACAAAATACCTTTTTAAATCAAGACATATGACTAACATGTCTGATCCATCATGCGGATCAGCACGCGGATGCCCTGAAGATAGGCACGTACGGAAACTCTCTCATTGGTTCCGTGTACACCTTTGTTCCGGATCTCAGGATCTTCCAGGAACGGTTCAAACCGCATACAGCAGTCACAGACACATTCATAGCTGCGGGCATCGGTTGCCGTGGTATTGACAGACGGCACAAAGACAATGTCTTTGAAATAATGTGACAGGACATCCTGCAGGGCCTGGAAGCCCATCGTATCAAAGCGTGATTCTCTGGATGCCTCATTGGCGACAATGAAGTCTGCCTGCACGTCTTTGCCGGCAAGTTTCCGGCAGTGCTCCAGAAGACCTTCATCCGTATCCTGCGGTGCCAGGCGGAAGTTGATGACTGCTTCCATGTGCTGCGGCATGACATTGCCTGCCTGCGATCCGCCGGAGATCATCGTCGGCGCAATCGTTGTATGAATCTGGCTGTTCAGATCCGGATGCGAGAGATAATGCGCGATGATCTGTTCCTCATTCGCATCAATGTCTTTTACCGCTTCCTTTAACGGTCCTTCCTTTATATACGGTGTCAGGATCCGCAGTGTTTCCTTGATACTGGCAGGAAGCACATTATCCAGAGGATGATCGACAATTGCCGCAATGGCTTTGGACAGTGCGCCGAGCGATGTTCCTCTGAAGGGATTGGAACTGTGTCCGCCGAATGATTCGGCAGAGAGCTTCAGATCCGCATATCCTTTTTCAAACATGCCGATACTGCCGACCGCGATATCAGCGCCATAGGCTTCTCCGCTGCCGATTCTGCCGCCTTCATCGAGTACGAATTCCAGTTCAATACCCTGTTCTTTCAGATACTTCGCGATGGCAATGGCACCAGAGCCGATGACTTCCTCATCCTGTCCGAATGCCAGGTATACCGTACGCTTAAACTGCTTTCCGTGTTCCAGAAGGTATTCCATGCTTTCCAGCTCGGCAATCACCATCTCCTTGATATCCATCGCACCTCTGCCCCAGATGTATCCATCCGCGACATCACCGCTGAAGGGATCATGGAGCCAGTCTTCTTCTGTTCCCTTTACCACCGGAACAACATCCTGATGGGCCATGAACAATGCCGGCTTCAGGGAAGGATCGCTTCCCGGGATCCTGATCAGTACGCTGTAATCAATCTCACGGTATTCCCCGTATTTCATGATACAGGGATACCATTCCTTCATCTTTGCATGAAACTGATCAAATGCTGCATAGTCGATCTTTGACGTATCCATGTAGCTGGTTGTGTTGATCTGAATTGCCTCTGAGAGATGCCTGACTGCTTCCTCAGATTTCAGATCAGCGTATTCTTTTTCATTAATATACAGATCATATACATTCATGGGCATATTCTACTTTACACTTGGTTTTCTGTCCATGAATGCACTCTTTCCCGCTATAATGATTGTGCCGGAGGCTGTTCTCATGACGAATGTAATCGATAAAAACAGAAGATTCTATGAAGAGTATGTCAAAGATCTGATTCATACCAGATTCGGAGAATATGAAGACAGAATCGCTGTCGGTATCGCTGGTGAAGGATCCGACTGTTTCGGATATGATGATGAGATTTCAAGAGATCATGATTTCGGAACAGGTGTATGCCTCTGGGTAACAGAAGAGGATATGCACAGGTTTGGCTATCAGCTTTCGATTGCCTATCATGAACTTGCGGATTCAAAAGAACGTTCCTATTATACCGACCGCCTTCGTGAAAGAAGAGGCGTGCAGACAATCCATGAATTCTATTCTGATATCCTGCATATCAACTGCGATACGGAGCACTGCACAATGTCTGAAGATGACTGGCTGAAGCTGGATCATTCCTGCCTGAAAACAGCAGTCAACGGCGAGGTATTCCGCGATGATCTCGGACAGTTCACCGCCTTCCGCAATCTTCTGCTCGGATATTATCCGGAGCGTGTCTGGCGCATGCGCATCGCGGAACAGCTTCATGCCTACGCATCCGCCATGCAGGTCAACTATGCCCGGTGCATGACCCGGAATGATATCGTCGCCGCGGAGCTATGCCGCGCAAAGGGAATCGCTTCCGCGATGGAGCTGTTCTTCCTCCTCAAGCGGGAATATCCTCCTTATTATAAATGGACCTGGCGTGCTCTCACTGATCTGGACGAGGAAGGCGCATTCAGCGATAAGATCCGGGAAATGGCAGAGGAAAAAATCAATCCGGACGCTTGGATCGGGACACGGTATCTTCCCAACCGCCAGAATTACAAAGACCGCATCGTTTCACTGAGTGAGGAAATTGCCTCCCTTCTGGAAGAACAGCTTGCAGAAACAAAGCTGATCCGCATCCGCGGACGGTATCTCGAAACATATGTGAATGATATTCTGCCGAAGCGATGAACGCTTCGGTTTTTGTCTGGCTATGAAAAAAACAGCATCATTGAATGACGCTGTCCTGGCAGTGCTCAGCGATTATTGATCGTTTCAGGATAGAGATCGTGCTTTGCCAGTCTGTCTTCGGCAATTGCCTCCCACTTTGTGCCTGGACGTCCGTAGTTGCAGTAAGGATCAATGGAGATGCCTCCGCGGGGAAGGAATTTGCCCCAGACCTCGATGTATTTGGGATCCATCAGACGAATCAGGTCCTTCATGATGACATTGACGCAGTCTTCATGAAAGTCTCCGTGATTGCGAAAGGAGAACAGATACAGTTTCAGCGACTTGCTTTCAACCATCTTCACATCCGGCACATAAGAGATATAGACTGTCGCAAAATCCGGCTGTCCGGTAATCGGACAAAGGGATGTAAACTCAGGACAGTTGAATTTCACCCAGTAATCATTGTCCTGGTGTTTATTGATAAATGTTTCAAGGACAGAGGGATCATAATCCGTGCTGTACTTTGTACCGGCACTGCCCAGTTTGGTAAGACCTTCTTTTTCACGCATGCTGTCTGCCTCCTATAATTCTGTATGTCGCATCGTAATCATATGTATCAACACCTTCAATTGCCTTGACTTTGTTTACCGCAAGATATGTCAGAGGTGTAAAGAGTACTTCATCTGCACTTCCGCATGTATAATGAATTCATGGAAAGCGAATTGATTATGACAGAAAACAAATTATCAGAACAGATGGAAATGCAGAAAAACCTGATGGATGCGATGGAACTGATGAGAAAACGCTACACCACATCCACAGAGGAATACTTTGCGGAACTGAAGAAGTTCGGCTTTGACTTCAGTGAGGAGAAAATCATAGAAGATTACAAAAAGGTCAGAGACTTCAGCAGACTCGACGAAATGTATTATGAACAGTACGGAAAATACATTGATGAACATCAGAAAGAAAAGTGGCTGAACTCCGATGTGTTCATGGAACTCATGGACAGAATCCTCACAGGCCGTTTTGAGATTGAGGAAACAGGAGATCCCTACTTCATCAAACTCGCAATCGATGATATATGCAGTGAAGATCTGAGAAAAGCAGAACAGAAAGACATTGAGAAGATTTTCAAAGCGCTGGTTACCTATTCGAAAACAAGAGATCATCACCGGCTGGATGATATCTTTGAAATGCTGGATTTAAGCGGACTGATCCCTGAGCTGATCCGTGTATGCCATGACCGCAATACGTCATTCCGCGCACTGATCAGAGATCTGTATGAATGCTATGAAGACATGAATCCGAAAGCATTCCCTTCCGTATACAGGGAAGTGCAGAAAGCAAAGTAAACCGTTCATTGAAACGATGATGTCTATGTAACACAAAAAGGATCAGCGTTATGCCGATCCTCTTTTGATATGGCGGCACCCTGCTATGAAGACTCAAACCATTTTCTGACGCCACATTTTTTCTTATATATCCCCGATGTAACGTACTGCCTTATTATAGCAACATAAAACAGCGGATTCGCAGATGAAGACTGCAGATCCGCTGCCTTTCATTTCATTTAATCTCTTTTGGTTACGGAATACGTGTCACGCTCGATGTGAACATCGTATACCCGTACGGTTCCATCTTCCATCTCAAGCGTCAGCACGGTATCGCCTGCCTTTTTGAAATCGGCACGAACCATATATTCATCGATATTTGGCTCGTAAACGATACTGACATCGCCATACTTCGGATCTGCAAAGAACACTTTGCAGTTTTCCGTGATTTT
Source organism: uncultured Erysipelotrichaceae bacterium (assembly GCA_900320455.1). Classification (GTDB taxonomy): domain Bacteria; phylum Bacillota_I; class Bacilli_A; order Erysipelotrichales; family Erysipelotrichaceae; genus Bulleidia. The sequence continues at coordinate 6,601 of ONSK01000157.1, forward strand.
GCGGTTCTCGGTTGTACCGAGGATTTCCGCGGAATATACAGGAGGTCTCATAAAGCAGATCGCGCTTAATGCAATGACAAGAACGCTGCCGATGGCTGCGCCGGTTAACTGGATCCTCTTATCATCAAAGATCAGTACCGGATAGAAGATCATTCCAAAAGCACAGAACAGTACGATCAGGATATACTTCGGGAAGTAGAACTGCATCATTGAGAAATACTGGTAATAAGACAATGCGGTGATTCCAATCATCGGCAGAAGAATCAGATAGCCCCACCATTTGTTCTTCTTCATGTAATAGCCGACATAACCCATCGGCAGACACAGAACTGTCCAATAGAACCAGTATTTATAAAACTGGAACAGCTGCCAGCCCATATAGCTGAACGGCACCTGGATCAGATAAACCAGAGGCTGGCTGATCAGGAAGAACACAAAGCATTTCAGAGCGGAATCCAGATTGGATTTGCTGTTCATGATAATGACAATGCCGAAGAAGATCCACACTTCCAGCGTCGCTGTGATTGTAATAAACGAAGTATAGTGAAACGCCGGAACAATCGCGAACACAGCCGTAATAGCACCGGCGATAATCGCGGCAATGATCACCTTCGGCCATGTCAGATCAATGCCGCCAAACAGTTTTTTCATTCCTTGCAACATGAATATCGTGATTCCTGGTATATTCTTATTGACTCATCAAGCTGATGATCAGAAGGATATACCTTTTCCTTTCTATCGATCTTTGTGACCGCGATCGACTGCGGTTTTGCATATCATGTAGAATTGAAATGTGTGAATGTGGATTTGTATGATTCCATGTGGCTTTGACTACTTAAGAAA
>ONSK01000005.1 GCA_900320455.1 uncultured Erysipelotrichaceae bacterium
ATACCGAAGAATAATCTGGATAAAGATATCGCGGAAGGCCGTGTTCCGAATTTTGACTGTATCGTACTTGAGTATATACCGGGAGGAAATACCGGCAGTAATACTGTGCTTGTTCAGCCGATTGAATCATGCGAATACGGCTGGCACAAAGATCTGTCGTATTTCACAAAACCGATCCGCATTATAGAGGACGAAAGCAGATACAGAAATGCATTAGGAGATGTGAGATATCATCTGAAAAACAAAACACTTGATAATAATACTTTTTCCGTATCGTATGAAGGCATTGACTCGTTTGAAGAAATCGAAGACGAAATTGTTCTGCATCATATTTACCATTTCAGTCAAGGGCAAAGAATTGATGCGTATCATGGAGAAAATTGTGCTGTCTGCGGAAAAGCATGTAAGGCAGTCGGAAATTGATTCTTCAGAAATCTGACAGAGAAAATCTGGTCATGTGATATATATTCACACAGCCAGATTTTTTGGTATTGGATGAATGACTTAATTCTTCTGAATCATGCGGATACCAGTTTTGTCAGATCGTTTGCCCATTTGTATGAACGGACTCTCTTCATGCCCAGTACCAGTCGGACCAGCTGTTCAAGCTGTGTAATCAGAAGCACAAGGGCGATGTTATCCATGCGGAATACAAGGACACAGATGAATGCGCAGGGAAGACCTACCAGCCATTCCATGCCGGAGTCAAGGAACTGGATGACCCTTGCATCTCCGCCGGAACGGAGAATACAGAAGATCATGAAGTTGTACAGACGCATGGAAGCCTTGACGGCAAATACTCTGACGATGGTTACTGCCAGTGTTTCCGTGGCAGGATCAGTCAATGCGAAGAGAGCAACCATCGGCTTTGCGAAGAGCACAAGAACAATGACCAGAATGCAGGACAGGATGAATGCCAGACCGATATGCGTATCGCATTCTTCTTTCGCTTCTTCGATCATGCCTCTGCCGAGCTTCTGTCCCAAAAGGATCTGTACGGCATTGCCGTATCCGTAAATGATGAATGTCATCAGATTGAAGATCTGGTTGCCGACATAATAGGCATCCATCTGTTCTTTTCCAAGATATCCGAATGCTTTGACAAACAGAGTCTGACCAAAGCCGAACAGTGTTTCATTGAGAATCAGCGGCAGGATCCTGGCAAAGATCGGTCTGATAAAGTCCAGATTCAGGGCAAACATTTCACTGAGTCTGCCGATGAATTTCTGCTTTGTGAGGATGGCATAGGTGATCAGCGTGCCGGCACCGATGCACTGCGCTGCCAGCGTTGCCAGTGCTGCACCTTCAATACCCATGGCCGGTACGGGACCAAGACCGAAGATCAGCAGTCTGTTCAGCGTGAGATTGCATACCGTTGTCAGGATCGAGATACGCAGGGCAATGCGCGGCTGACCGGTGGAGCGGAACATATTGGAAATGATAAAGGAAAGACCGGATGCCAGAAGGGTGAATCTGGATATATTCAGATACAGAAGACCATCCGCCACAACGGCAGGATCCTTCATATAGAAGAAAAGAATTTCCCTTCCGAAGAATGTCGCGGCGAAGATCCACAGCGAAGCATTGCACATAACAAGGATCAGACCAAGTCCCGTGCAGCGCTTCAGGTTCTTCGCGTCATCCGCACCGTAGAACTGCGAAGCAAACATGGAGATGCCGCCGATGCATCCGTAGGAGATCATGGAAGCCAGGGTGTCGATCTGGGCAGCGGTGCCGACAGCGGATACCTTGCCGATCCACGATACCATCAGTGTATCGATCATCGACTGACAGCTCATCAGCGCACTCTGCAGAGCAAGCGGAACAGCGATCCTGGCGGTTGTCTTATAGAAATCTTTTGTGCCGATATATTTTTTCACGTTCATGGCTGTAATTATATACGCAAGCATGCGGAAACAAAACAGCATTGCATTAAAAAACTGCCTGTATCATACAGGCAGCGGTTCAGGATTTCAGATGAAACGGATGGCAGTGCCGTAGGCCATGACTTCAGCGGCTGACTGCATGATGGAGGAAGAGGCATAGCGCATGCCGATGACGGCATCCGCTTCCAGATCTTCCGCTTCCTGGATCATCCGCTTGGTTGCCAGAGCTCTTGCGTCGTTCATCATTTCGTTGTATTTTGTCAGCTCGCCGCCGACCAGTGTCTTCAGACCGGCACCGATATCTCTGATTGCGTTGACCGTCTGGATCGTGCTTCCTTTGACAAGACCCAGGATCTCATATTCTCTTCCCGGAAAGTGCTCAGTAGTTGTCAAGATCATCCTCTTCTCCTCCTCTGATCTCTCTGATCCGCATGATCAGCTGGTACAGCACACCGGCTGCCAGCAGTATATAGACTGCGCTGAAAATGAATGTCAGCCCGAACGGCAGTTTCTCAATCAGTGATAGTACTGCGGGATAGAACAGCAGCAGCGCAATGATCAGTGCGGCGGAAACAGCCGCTTCGAATATCTTTTCTCCATGCGATCTCATTTTTTCATCAGTTCAGCACCGGAATTCCATGCCTGGCCGGCTTTTTCACCGATGGTGTAATAGCCGCTCTGGAAGGTATCGAACATCAGCGCGTTCAGCTTTACGGGATCAACCTTTCCTTTTTCATCGAG
>ONSK01000155.1 GCA_900320455.1 uncultured Erysipelotrichaceae bacterium
AACTCACCGGAATCGATTCTGTCCGCTGTTTCCAACGAAGGCTGCACGATCGTCTGGCTGCTGGTTCCGTGGGCACAGGATATTCTCGCTGCTCTTGAAAGCGGCAGACTGAACAAGGATGATTACAACCTGGATCAGTGGCGCCTGATGCACATCGGTGCCCAGCCGGTACCGCCCAGCCTGATCAAGAGATGGCTGACGATCTTCCCGCATCACAAATATGATACAAACTACGGTCTTTCCGAATCCACCGGACCGGGCTGCGTGCACCTCGGCATGGAGAATGTTCATAAAGTCGGTGCCATCGGCGTACCGGGCTTCAACTGGAAGACAAAGATCGTTGATGAAAATGATGTTCCTGTAGCCCAGGGAGAAGTCGGTGAACTCTGCGTCAGAGGCAGAGGCGTCATGGTGGAATACTATAAGAATCCGGAAGCGACAGCTGAAGTCCTGAAGAACGGCTGGCTCCATACCGGTGATATGGCACGTCTTGATGAAGACGGATTCATCTGGCTGGTAGACCGCAAGAAGGATGTCATCATCTCCGGCGGTGAAAACCTGTATCCTGTACAAATTGAAAGCTTCCTTGCGGCAAATACAAAGATCCACGATGTCGCAGTTATCGGTCTGCCTGACGCAAGACTCGGTGAAATCGCAGCTGCCATCATTCAGGTCAAGGAGGGCATGGAAATGACAGAACAGGAAGTCAATCAGTTCTGCCTTGATCTGCCGAGATACAAGCGTCCCCGCAGAATCATCTTCGCGAATGTCATCCGCAACGCAACAGGCAAGATCGACAAGCCGAAGCTCAGAGAAATCTACTGCGGCGAACGTCTTGTTGAAAAACAGTCCAACTCTTAAGACACTGATTCATCAGTGTCTTTTTCAATATGAAAAAGGACACAATGCGTGTCCTTTACAGCAATTGCAGGAGATCTTCTCTGGAAAGGGAAGAACTGGAGATGCCTTCGGAAGAGAGAATCTTGTCCGCAAGACCTGATTTTTCCTGCTGCAACTGCAGGATTCTTTCTTCAATTGTGTCTTTCATGATCAGACGGTAGACAGTGACGATGTTCTCCTGACCGATGCGGTGCGCTCTGTCGCTTGCCTGGTTTTCCACGGCTGTGTTCCACCATGGATCATAGTGGATGACGATGTCCGCAGCGGTCAGGTTCAGTCCTGTTCCGCCTGCCTTGAGGGAAATGCAGAAGACAGGGACGTTATCGGTTTTGAAGGATTCGACCATTTCCGCGCGTTCTCTTGCCGGTGTGGAACCTGTAAGCAGATGAAACGGAATCTGCTCTTCCTGCAGTTTCCTGGTCAGGATATCCAGCATGGATGTGAACTGGGAGAACAGAAGGATCTTATGTCCTGCCTCCGTTCCGTTTTTGATGAGATCAATGCACATGTCCGTTTTCGCGGAATTGGCATGATAGTGATCATAGATCAGGGAAGGATTGCAGCAGAGTTGTCTGAGTCTTGTGAGCTCCGCTAACATCGCAATCTTGTTGTCGCGGAATTCCTCGTCTGTTTCCTTTTCCAGCATCAGCTTCAGTCTTGCGACGCGGGCATCGTACAGCTGTTTCTGTTCTTCTTCCAGAGGCGCGTAATACACTTCCTCCAGCTTGTCCGGCAGATCTTTCAGCACGTCTTTCTTCAGTCTTCTGAGAACAAACGGCGTGATCATCTTACGGAGATCATCTTCAGCCAGATCATCCTGGTCTCTGACGATGGGAAGCTCAAACATGTCCTTGAACCTTCTGTAGGAATACAGGAAGCCGGGCATCAGATAATCAAAGATAGACCACAGCTCACTGAGTCTGTTTTCAATCGGTGTACCGGTCAGAGCGATCTTGAATGATGCCCTGATATTCTTGACGGCTCTTGCGGCCTGGGTGCCGGCATTCTTGATGTACTGGGCTTCATCAATGATCTGTACCGTGAAGGTCATATCCTGGTATTCTTCAATATCACGTTTAAGAAGGTCATAGGAAGTAATCAGGATATCCTGTTTTTCACTGGAATGGATCAGTTCCTTACGTATGCCCTGCGAACCGAGAATCATCCTGGAACGCAGGGAAGGCATGAAGCGCTGGATCTCGCTGGACCAGTTGTAGACAAGAGATGCAGGGCATACGATCAGCGTACGCTCACGTTCTTTCAGTGAACCGATGAAGGCAATGACCTGCAGGGTCTTGCCAAGACCCATCTCATCCGCCAGCAGTGCGCCGAAGTGGTTCTCATAGAGGCGGGACAGCCATTCAAAGCCATCAACCTGATAGGGACGCAGCTGGGCATTGAGATTCTCAGGCAGGGGATATTCCTTGTCCTCTGTTTCCTTTGCCTTGCGGATCAGATCACGGAAATGCATATCTCTCTCAATTTCCATAAAGCCTTCATCTGCCAGGGAATCGATATAGTATGCGCGGTATTCCGGAACAGTCACAGAACCGGATGAAATATTCTTCGGTGAGACAGACAGTTCTTCTGTCAGTTTGTACAGATCATCAAAGCTGTCACCGGCATCGATGAATTCACCGGTTTTCAGACGGTAGTATTTCTTTTTCCTGTCGTATTTGTTCAGAATCTCTGCCATCTGTTTCATATCGATGTCATCTGATACAAGATCCAATTGCAGAAGATCATGGGAGACGGATACACCGACGCTGATCTTCGGAGCGGATCTGACAGTGAGCTTCTTCATCGCATCGCTGATGAAGACGGATGCTTTTTCCTGCATCAGGGGAATGCCTTCTTTCAGAAGCGCATACATTTTGTCATCATCATCGATCAGTGCCAGCTTGTGATTCTGGTTGTCAAAGGAATTGAACCAGCCTGTTACGAAGGTATCCATTTCCTGTTCTGCTTCCTTGTCACGGCGGTTGTCTTCCGATATGCCCTTCAGCAGATCATATTTGTTCTTTCCGTATACTGCATACAGTTCACATGTAACCATGTTGTCCTGCGGCAGATCCAGATAGATCTCAAAGGCAGGTTTCAGCGGCGTATAGTCATAGGGATCGAATTCCTCTGCTTTGAATCTTGTCTTCGCGGATACGAGAGGATAGAGATAGCGGCTGAAGCCGGGCAGATCTTCCTCACTGATGAAATGGGGAACCATGCCTTCTTCCGTCAGGTATTCAAGTACCTTCTCAAAGGATGAATCAGTCCGTGCTGTTTTCATGATCCTGTGACGGATGGAATCGATGAAGTAAATGTATTCATGTCCTGTATAAAAGGAAGGTGCGCTGCCTTTGAAGGAGTAGCCTCCTTCTTCCTTTTCCAGCTCTGTACGGATATCTGGCAGTTCATCACTGTATTCCAGCAATGATGTCTGTCCTCTGTAGGCATCAAAGTATACAGGGATGTCTCTGACTGCTTTCATGAAGCGGTCGAGATATCTTCCCTGCAGATACAGGTTTCTTTTCGGCAGGGTATCATGGGAGAGATAGCTGTAGTAATAGGAAGAACCTGAATCGCTGTACTGGTCGTCTCCGGAAGTGACCTCTTCCAGGAAGTCAAAGAGTTCATGACAGTGCGGATCAATGTATTTCTTGTCAGGAGTAAACTCCAGTCCTTTTCCGAAGCGGACAGTCTCCTGTTTTCTGTAACTGTCAAAGAAGGATGTCAGATTCTGAATGACATACATATGGGAACCGCGCATGCCTGCCTTGAAGGAAACAGAAAGACGATGCCTGTTGTCAGTGCTTTCGGCGATATGCGGTTCAATGATGACCGGTGCTTTCGGCGCCATGACGGTGTGTGTATCCGCAAGAGAAGACATCAGATCACGGATGACAGATTCTGTCTTCCGTTTCCGGCTGATGGTTTTTCCGCTGTATTCCTCAGCGTATTTGATCAGCACCGCGGTAATATGCTCACAGGTAGTACGCCGCATCCGGTAGTAATTGCAGTCGCATACGGCGTCAATCAGCCAGTTGGAATCAGAGTCCAGGACCAGTCTTACATGCGCGAAGAAAGGATAGCGGGGGATTCTCACTTCCGCTTTGATTTCCACGATCATGGCATCCCGGTCAATACTGATATCCAGCGGGCTGACATGTCCTGATTTGTAAATCTCTTCTCCTCTTTCAAAGATGTAGCTTCCGACTAGTGCTCTGACAAACTGTTTCTGCATGGCGTCTTACCTTTCCATCCCTCTATTCTACCATGCAAAAAGTTTTATAATAAAAAAAGGGTGCGTTTTATGATAACGAATACATTCATGGTTCCCCATCCGCCTCTTGCGGTACATGAGATCGGAAAGGGAGAAGAAAACAAAATCATTGATTCGATCCATGCATATGAAGAAATGGCAGAAAGAATCGCGGAGATACAGCCGGATACCGTCATTGTGATCTCACCGCATGCCACAATGTACAGAGACTGGTTCGCAGTATCTGCCGGTGATCATGCATACGGAGACTTTTCAAGATTCCGTGCCGGTTCTGTTTCCTTTGAGAAGGAATATGACAGAGAGCTGACAGGCAGGCTGAGTGAACTGCTGAAAGAAGAAGGCATCCCGGGCGGCTGTGCGTATGAAGGAGATCCGATGCTGGATCACGGCACAATGGTTCCCCTGTACTATCTGGATCAGAAATATACAGATTACAGACTGGTCAGGATCGGTCTCAGCGGACAGTCACTGCCGATGCATTACAGACTGGGCATGGCAATTCAGAAGACTGCGAATGAACTCAACAGAAAGGCAGTCATCATTGCCAGCGGTGATCTTGCGCACTGTCAGAAAGCAGACGGTCCCTATGGGTACAGACCGGAAGGACCGGAATATGATGAGAAGATCATGAAGACGATGGGAAATGCCGCCTTCAATGAACTGTTTGAATACGATCCCGCTTTCCTTGACGCATGCATGGAATGCGGACACCGTTCCTTTGTGATCATGGCAGGATGCCTTGACCGCAGAAGCGTCAGAGCAGAAGTCATCTCACATGAAGCGACATTCGGTGTCGGATATGGATTTGTCTTCTTTGAAGATACAGGATATGATCCCGGCAGAAACTTCCTGGATCAGTATGAGGAAGCTGTCAGAAACAGAAACCAGTCAGATGATCCGTATGTTAAACTGGCATACAGGGCAGTCAATGCCTGGGTGAAGAACAGAGAGAGGATCAGTACGGAAGGCGTACCGGAAGAACTTCTGCAGGAAAAGGCAGGCGTATTTGTCTCGATTCATGAATTCAATGAACTGCGCGGATGCATCGGTACCATTCTTCCGGTATATCCGAACGCTGCGGAAGAGATCATACGCAACGGCATCAGTGCCTGTTCAAGAGATCCCCGATTTGATCCAATCACGGAAGAAGAGCTTCCGTATCTGGAAATCAATGTGGATGTGCTGAAAACACCGGAGAGAATCACGGATAAATCTTTGCTGGACGTGAAGAAATACGGTGTGATCTGTTCTCTGCCGAATGGAAAGAAAGGACTGCTTCTGCCGGATCTGGATGGCGTGGATACGATTGAAGAACAGATATCCATCGCCTGCCGCAAGGGAGGCATTGATCCGGAAGATGAAGAGCTGATCCTGGAAAGATTTGAAGTGGTGAGACATGTCTGAGATCATCTGTGATATCTGTTTTCATCACTGTCATCTGAAAGAAGGAAAGACAGGACTGTGCCGGGCAAGAATGAATCTTGATGGAAACAACGTATGCGCAAATGCCGGCAGACTGACATCCCTGGCACTGGATCCGATTGAGAAAAAGCCTCTGGCAAGATATTACCCTGGCTCATACATCCTTTCCGCCGGTTCCTATGGCTGCAATCTTTCCTGCGGCTTCTGTCAGAACCATACGATATCCATGACGGATGAACGCAGTGTGCGCTGGCAGTATTTCAGCGCTGAGGAACTGGCTGAAATCATACTTAGAGCAGAGAACAGTCTCGGCATTGCGTTCACTTACAATGAGCCCCTGATCAGTTATGAATACATCATGGATGTTTCAAAGAGGATCCGCCCGTACGGAGAGAAGACAGTGCTTGTTTCAAACGGCACATGTGAAAGACATGTCCTTGAAAAGATCATGCCCTATGTGGATGCCATGAATATCGATCTGAAGGGAAATGACGTCTTTTACAGAGAACTCGGCGGCGATTATCAGACAGTAAAGAACACGATCGCTTATGTATATGACAAGTGCCATCTGGAGGTAACAACGCTTGTTGTTCCGGGAAAGAATGATAATCCAGGATGGATGGAACAGGAAGCGGAATGGCTCGCATCTTTGGATGAGAATATTGTCCTGCATGTATCACGCTACTTCCCGCGCTTTCATTACACAATTCCCGCAACAGAAAAAGAAACTGTGCTGAATATGCAGAAAGCAGCACAGAAATACCTGAAATACGTATATACTGGAAACCTATGGTAAACATCGCAGAGATTCACGACAGCGCAAGAGAGAAAGACATTCCGATCATGCTGGATGACGGGATGGCTTTTCTTCTGGAATATATCAGAACACATGAAAACATCAGGGATATTCTTGAATGCGGCACGGCAGTTGGCTATTCCGCCATCCGTATGGCATCCCTGCGCTGGGATATGACAGTGGATACACTGGAAATTGATCCGAAGATGTATGAAGAAGCTCTGAAGAATATTGAGGATGCAGGTCTTTCTGAAAGAGTACATTGTTATCTGTGTGATGCGGCGCAGTTTGAAACAAAGAAGAAATATGATCTGATCTTCATTGATGCGGCAAAATCACAATACAGAAGATATCTGGAACACTTTCTGAAGAACTCTGAACCGCATACTGTCTTTATCTTTGATAATCTTGCCTTCCACGGCATCGTGGATGATGAATCTCTTTCGGAAAACAGGAGCACGATTCAGATGGTGCACAAAATCAGAAAATTCCGTGACGCGCTTCTTTCAGATGAGAGATTCATCACGGAATACTATCCGGATACCGGGGACGGGATCGCTGTCGCACGGATCAGATAATCAAAAAAGTCCTCTGTAATTTTCGCAGAAGACTTTTATGTGTCTGTTTTTCAGAAGTGTCCGCTGGTATGGCCGCCTCCGCCTGAAGAGGAGGAATGGAAGCCTCCGCCTCCGCCGCTGCGTCCTTCATCATGGTGGATCTTTGTTCTGCTTTCTGTTTTGTACAGATAGATATCAGAACTGGTGTAAAGACGGATGCCGTTCTTCGGAATGTAGTCATCCGCTTCATGCTTGATGCCTGCGGTTTTGTTGCGGGATTTGAGTCCCAGTACTGTAAGCAGGGAAGTGATGAACGGAATGCCGGCAGTTGCGGCTGTCTTGGCAGTCCTTGTGGCTGCTTCGGATTCTTTTCTTTCCTGTTCACGGATGGCATCGCCGTACGGATCGAAGTCATAGGATACAGGTGTTCCCGCATCATAATAGTTTAAATCCTCATCAGCGATAGCAATGTAATTTTTAAAGCCGTCAAAGTAGCGGTCGTACCGCAGATATTCATAGACGATTCTGTCTGCCATCTCTTCTCTGGCAAGCTGACCGAAGGCAGTTTCCGCTGTGCCTTTTGTCGCGAAGATATCAAAGCTTCTGTCTTCCATTGTCAGCACAAGCATAATGCCGTCATTGGTATCTCCGTATCCGAGGCCTTCGCGCAGATATGCGTCTTCCGCGAAGCTTTCAATGTCCAGGAATCCTGAGAAGTCATTGTAGATACGGATGTAGACACCTACCTTATGAGCTTCGGAAACCTGGGCTGCCATCTCGTTGAGCTGACTGATTTCTTCCTGTGAGAGCAGTCCGTAGTTATCTTCCACGTAGGAGGTGGAAGCTGCTTTGGCGGGAATGTGGAAGAGGAGGAATGCGATCACTGCCGCAAATACGATTCTGCAGAGTTTCTTCATATTCTGTTACCTCCCCATCAGTATAAACAGGATGACAAACAGCACGGCTGCCAGGACGGCGAAGATCAGGAAGAAGTACATGACCATCTTTCCCTTGTCCACCGGCAGGTCGCCGACATATTTTCCGGTCTGTCCGTTCATCGCGAAAAGGTAGTTCTGACCATTCCATCTGGTGGAAAGCATCCATACCGGCAGGAATGCGTAGTGCACGCGTTCCGGAATGATGTTGACCATCTCACGTTCCGGATTGACGGAGTCATAGCCGTGAACGGTATTGCGGATCGCTCTGATCGCGGAATTGCGCATACGGGAATCAGCACGGTCTGCCTCATCCTCTGCCGTCAGGTCATATCTGTCCGCGAGATAGCCGGGCAGGTATGTCATTTCAAACGGAATGATTTCATTGTAGTTGTACGGTTCAATCGCATCCATCAGCTCATCCGGCATTTTGGAGGAACCATCCGCCGGTACCATATTGAAGGCAACAGTACCCTGACGGTTGATCTGGAAATGCTCGGTGACTGTGACAAGATAGTCACCCTGATGATGGGAATGGGATCTTGTGGCATGGAATGCCATGTCTGTATCCGCTTCACCGTCATACAGCCAGAAGGGCACATAGACACCCTTGATTTCCTGGATGTGGTTATTGCTGGAAAAAGCGCTCGGCAGAAGCGGTTTGCCCTTGTAGTAATCAGACAGTCTCTGAACTGCTTCTTTCTTATCCAGCTTGAATGGAATGATGTAGTCAGGCTTCAGGGCACCCTTGAACTGCGCCGGAACAACCGTCGGGTTGCCGCAGTACGGGCAGGATGTCGCAGCCGTTGTGCTGTCACAGATCAGCTGGGCGCCGCAGGAAGGGCAGTTGTATGCCCTCAGTTTGGCAGCTTCCTCTTCTGTCCACTGCAGGGCTTCCGGGCTGATGGTGTCAAAGCCGACAGCTTCCGCCTGTTCATTCTTTTCCTGGAATGCCGCAGTGATTTCTTCATTTGTGAAAACAGAACCGCAGTAATCGCACTTCAGCTTCTGGAGCTTTGTATCAAAATGCAGCGGTCCTCCGCACGAGGGGCACTGATAGTTCGTAACCTGGTCTGGCAAGGTTTTCACCTCCTTTGTTTCTATTCAGAAAGGATCCGGATATTTCATCCGGATCCTTTGGAAATCAGAGTTTATTCCGGTTTCTTTTCACCGCAGTTTCCGCAGAAGTTGCCAGTGTTCTCTGTTCCGCATTTCGGGCAGATCCACTTGGCTGTGCCGGGTTTCTTTTCGCCGCAGTTGCCGCAGAAGTTTCCTGTATTCTCAGTACCGCACTTCGGGCACTTCCACGCGTTGGCTGCCGGTGCTGCAGGAGCTGCCGGAGCCTGGTTCGCATACAGATTCGCGACAGTTGTTCCGCCGGCGTTCTGAGCAGCGTTGAGACCATAGAATCCCATGGCTGCGCCGCCTTCGTTCTTGGCAGCTTCCTTGAGAGCTTCCATCTCAGCAGCTGCGTAGTTGGCTGCCATTGTGTCTCTGTCTTTGTATGCCGCGTTGAACTGCAGTTCCTTCATTCTCTTTTCGTCTTCTTCATCAGCCTTGATGGAGGAAACACCGAAGGATACGATTTCAATACCGCGCAGTTCTTTCCACTTCTTTGACAGTTCTGTGTTCAGAGCATCTGCCAGTTCCATTGTGTGGCCCGGTACTTCAGAGTAACGGACACCAGCCGCGGAGATTCTTGCGAATGCCGGCTGCAGAGCTGTGAGCAGTTCTGTTCTGAGCTGGTTCTCAATGTCAGAGACCTTGTAGTCATCAATGACGTTTGCGCATACGTTTGTATAGAAGAGAATCGGATCTGTAACCTTCAGGCTGTATTCGCCGAAGCACTTGACGTTGATGTCAACGTCGATGCCTGCGCGCTGGTCAACAACTCTGAACGGTACAGGGGAAGCTGTTCCGTACTTGATTCCGGTCAGCTCTTTTGTGTTGAAGTAGTAGACTCTCTGATCGCCGGCCGGCTGTCCGCCGAATGTGAAGCGCTTGCCGATCTGTGCGAAGACCTGCTTGACGCCTTCACCGAGTGAACCTGTGAAGATGGAAGGCTCTGTCTTTGAATCATATCTGTATTCGCCCGGATCAGCGCAGATATCGACAACCTGTCCGTTCTCCACAATCAGCATGCACTGGCCGTCAGCTACAGCAATGACGGAACCGTCTGTAATAATATTGTCATTGCCGCGATTGGCTGAGAAGCCCTGCGCTCTTTTGGAAGCTTTTACGCAGATCGTATCAGCAGGAAGTGAATCGCAGTAGAAGTACTCTTTCCACTGATCTCTCAGTGTTGAGCCTGCTGCACTTAAAGCCGCAAGAATTAATCCCATGATATATCTCCTTTCAAAACAATTAATACTGGTAAGAAAATAATAGCATTCTGAAAGAATCATCGTCAATGAAATCAAAAAAAAGCCTGTCGTTAAACAGGCTTTTGCAGTTTCAGTACTCAACCATGGGTGTGTAGCGCTCAGCGTTGTAGATATCCACCAGTCTGTATCCGTAGAACAGATCGCTGTTGGACAGTGTCGCATCGCCGAGTTCAAGCTTGAGATCGCTGCCGACAGTGATCGTGGAACCCATCAGATATCTGTCTTCAAAATTTCCTTTATTGTCGTAGTGATCGCAGACCAGATCGATCTTGTCGCCTTCCGCGAACGGGATCATCTTGGAATCGACATTTGTTTCATAGATCTTCTCATAGCCAAGAACAGCACCGAGTTCATTCTGGGAAGAATAGTCGATGATGATGTTCGCATCCTCGCCGTTGATACGGGCAGGGATGTAATACATCATGGAGTAATCGGTGTCCGTTGCCCATTCATTTGTCATTGTGTAGACAGCCACGACTTCACCGTTCAGTGTCATCCACTTGCCGTCGTAATCAATGATCAGATCACCGTCCTCATCGAAATCATAGATGTTGTCGAGACCGAGATCAATGTATCCATCTTCATCCTTGACCCAGACGTTGAGGTTGACACTCTGTACCTGTGCCCAGTCATCTTCACTGAGGGAGAGGACCTTTCTGCCGTTCTTGTCAGAGAGAACGAGTTCAGAGGAATCCAGGTGGCCTCTGCCGAACAGTGCCTGCAGAAGATCCAGTGATGAAGTATCCACAGCTTCACTGCCGCCGAGCAGGGAGGACAGATCATATCCGCCGTAGCTGCCGGAACCGCCGAGGAAGCTTGAGAGATCGAATGAGGAACCGTTGGATACGGTGCTGCCGCCGAACAGGTCATAGAGGCTGTTCGATGTGCTGTTTGCGTAGATCTGGCCGGAAGCCTGCAGGTTTCCGAATGCCTTGACAGCACTGGAGTAATTGGAATCAAATCCCAGTCTGTTGTAGATCTTCAGCATGGAATTGAGATATTTCGAATTCCTGTACGGGAAGTAAATACTCATACCGTAGGCATTCTTGACGGTTCTGCTTGTACGGTTGTACTTGATGCAGGACTGCAGAGCAGAGATCAGTTTCTTTCCTTCCTGGGAACCGAGTGTATTCGCGAAGTGAATCAGGTCGATCTGATCGAGTGCCTGGGACTGTGCGAATTCCTTGGATACGCTTCTTGCGTCCGCAACTGTCTGATAGTTGTTGGAAGAAATCGTCTGATTGATGCTTCTGGCGAAATCGCTGATTGCCTGCGGGAATACATATTCGAATTCAGCCAGGTCAACGATCGACAGGGTATTCTTGTCATTGGCGGAAGCACCTTGCTGGTTGCCGTTTACGAAGTCATCGATGATCATCTTTCCGATGTCGAGAGACGGCATTGATGTATTCTTTGCCAGAGAGCTCAGCCAGTTTGTATATGCCCAGCCTGTGCCCGGTTCTGTTTCTTCAGAACCGATCAGATAGTCAGCGTACGGTGTCAGAGCGAATGCTGTTTCAGCATTCTGCATCAGACATGCGTCAAAGCCGATGATATCGAATTTCACACCGGTGGACTTGATTGCGGAAGCGACTCTGTCAACCGTCATGGAACCGTTCGGATAGAGTTCATCATAGCCATAGCCGGACATGGATCCTCCGCCATGGTCCCAGAGAACCAGGAAGTATCTGTTTGCCGGATAGTTCTTGACACCCCAGTTAATGAAATCAGCCAGTGTGGATTCATCTGTCATTGCCTTCTTTCCGACATTGCCCAGAGAAGCGATCTGGTTGTTATCCAGGATCTGCCATCTCTGGTTTGTGCCGGCAGTCATGACGTTGTTCTTCCATGCCTTGGTACCGCCCGTTTCCAGGATGATATTGACTTTGTCGGAATGCACGGCAGATGCCATTTCAGAGATATCGGCTGTGCCCATTCCATACTTGGATTCCAGGTCGGTAGCGCACATATACACCAGCATGGTGACAGTGTCATCGCCGTTTCCGAGAATCTTTGTATACTTGTCGCGGATGCCGCTGACAGATGCAGTATTGACCGCATTGTAGCTGGTGTTGGCATAGGAGACATTGTTTGTGATCGCGGAACCGAAGTTCCATCCGGTATTTCCGGACTGCGGTGTCGGTGTCGGCGCCGGAGTCGGCGTCGGTGTTACGACAGGTGTGGGAGTCGGTGTCGGATTGACAGCTGACTGACCGTTTCCTCCGAATAACATCTTGAAGAGGAAGAACGCTGCGACCAGAAGCAGAATGATCATCAGGAGATTCGGGCCGCGCTTTCTGCCGCTGTAACCGCCGCCGGAAGAAGCACTTCCGGACGGGAAGCTCTGTGAATGATTCACAGGGCTGACATGGGAACTATTTGACGCGGTGCTTCCGCTGTGCGAGTTTCCCAGGAAGCTGTTCTGTGAATGCTGGGAGGACTGCTGACCGCCCAGTGCGTTGAACAGCGAATTGAGGCTGACATTATTGTTGTTGGATACATTCTGATTCTGCTGAAGCAGATTGATCAGATCATTGATGTCAATATTGTTGTTGTTTGTGACATGGGTATTGCCGCTCTGCAGAGCATTCAGCAGATCACCTAAATCAAATGAGCTGCCTGCGCCGCCTGCGCGTGTCCCGCTGTCTCTGCCGCGGAGCATATCCATCAGATCACCGAGATCGAAGCTGTCACCGAATGGATTGTTTCCTTTATTATTATTATTGTTGTCGCCGCGGTTATATCCGGCATTTCCGGAAGGACCGCCGCCCAGACCTTCACCGCGTTTCTTTACTTCCGCTGTCTGACCAGTGTCATTCCTTTTCCTGCCATGAGGGCGCTGAGTCATACATACTTCCTCCTTGTTCTTCTTTAAAAATATTTTATACCATATTCCGATGATATTAATGTGAACTTTGCAATGAAATAAAAAAATGTACTTGCGTTCTTAGCAGGATGATGCTAATATATCTCTGCTGCCTTAATAGCTCAGTCGGCAGAGCGAGCGGCTGTTAACCGCTAGGTCACAGGTTCGAGCCCTGTTTAAGGCGCCATTATTATGAAAAAGCCCGTTTTCACGTATGGAAACGGGCTTTTTCGTAATTCTGACAAACTTTTTTGTCAGAGGCGCTAAATACAGGAGGAGATTATGTGTAAAACCTATGAACAAATAGCTATGGCTGTCGTTCGCGAAGATTGGGAACTCCGTAAAGAGGAGAATAATCCGGGATTCAGTCAAGAAAGAATCGCGCAGCTGATGGGCATATCACGAAGTCAGCTTGCAAAAGCTCTAACTATGGATAAAAACCCTACTATTTCATTCTTATGCTCATACGCAACTGCTGTAGGAAGACCTCTCGATGAGTTTCTTCATACGATTGGTCTAAGAGAAGCTGCAGAGCAAAGGAGTCAACTTATTTCTAATCAGCTCTCTCAAAAAAGGGAAGTCGAAATAATCTGAGAAAAAAAGATTGAATAAGCCTTGAGCGTCCCAAACTCACTTATCCAATCTACCTAACCCTTTCAACTAGATTTTGAAAGGATACAAGCTAGAAAACGACTTTTTAATCATACCCGGCTTGTACATATACAGTACCATAAACAATTTTACAAAAAAGTTTTTGTATAAATTTTTACACAAAAAAGTGCAGTCAAAAATACACAAAGAAGCAGGTCAAAAACGGGAGGGAAAACGCATGCCAAAATTAAAAAAAGTGCGCTCTGGGAAGTTCACATTGATCCAAAATCTGATTTTCGAAGATTACCGTCTTTCTTACAAAGAAATCGGTATCTATTGCAATATGATGAAATTTCCAGATGACTGGGAATTCTCTATACGATACTTGGCTGAATGTCACAAAGACAAGCGTGATGCAGTCAGAACGGGAATAGAGAAACTGATCGAATATGGGTATATCGCACGTGGTGAAATCCAGCATCGTGATGAGCGCGGCTTCTATGGAAAATATGATTACATCATTTATGAAGATCCTACGGACAACCCAGATTTCATTCCCTGTCCAAAGGAAGCAGAAGATCCTACAAATGGTGAATTAGAA
>ONSK01000038.1 GCA_900320455.1 uncultured Erysipelotrichaceae bacterium
CGTATTTTTTCAAAAAAGGGGGCTCTATGTTTGAAAAACTGTTTAAGCTGAAGGAAAACGGCACAACAGTCCAGACAGAACTCATTGCCGGTCTCACAACATTCATGACAATGGTTTATATTCTGGCGCTGAATCCTTCAATTCTTTCCGCAGCTCCGGGGCTGGAAAACGCAGGAGGTTCGATCCTGTTCGCGACAGCCGTGGCGTCTGCCATTGCCTGCTTCTGCATGGCTGCGTTCTCCAACAAGCCGTTTGCGCTTTCTGCCGGACTCGGTCTGAATGCATACTTTGCATACACGGTATGCGGAGCCATGGGCTACAGCTGGAAGGTTGCTCTGACAGCGGTATTCGCGGAAGGTATCATCTTCATTCTGATGTCACTGACAAATGTCCGTGAAGCGATCTTCAATGCCATTCCGAAATCACTGAAGACAGCGGTTTCCGTAGGTATCGGCTTCTTCATTACATTTATCGGTCTGCAGAATGCGCATGTGATTGTCGGCGGATCCACACTGGTTACGCTGTTCTCATTCAAGAACGCATTCGCAACAGGCACATTCACAACAGAAGGCATCACTGTTCTGCTCGCTCTGATCGGTGTCGTCGTTACGGCATGGCTGCTGATCAAAGGCGTCAAGGGATATATGCTGTTCGGTATCCTGATTACATGGGTTCTGGGCATCATCTGTGAGCTGACGCATCTGTATATTCCGGATCCGGCAAACGGTTTCTACTCCGTCATTCCTTCCGCCATCTTCGCGATGCCGGATATGTCGGTCAATATGATCTTCCAGTTTGACTTCGGATTCATCGGAACACATTTCCTGGACTTCGTTGTCATCCTGTTTGCGTTCCTGTTCGTTGACGTGTTCGATACACTGGGAACACTGATCGGCTGTGCCTCCAAGGCAAACATGCTGGATGAAAACGGCCAGCTGCCGGGCATCAAAGGCGCGCTGCTTGCGGACGCTGTCGGTACAACTGTCGGTGCGATTCTTGGTACATCCACTGTCACAACATTCGTTGAATCTTCTTCCGGTATCACGGAAGGCGGAAGAACAGGTCTCACTGCCTGTGTTACAGGTGTTCTGTTCCTGGTGTCTCTTGTTCTCTCACCGCTGTTCCTGACAATTCCTTCCTTCGCAACAGCACCTGCTCTGATCGTCGTCGGTTTCCTGATGATGCAGCAGGTTGCCCACATCAACTGGCAGGATATCACGGAAGCGATTCCCTGCTTTGCGGCAATCACAATGATGGGATTTGCTTATTCCATCTCTGACGGTATCTCCTTCGGTATCATCACATACGTTGTGCTTCATCTGCTTACAGGAAAGACAAAGGATATGTCTCCTCTGATGTACATCCTGGCAGTCCTGTTCGTACTGAAATACATTGTGATCTGATCACTCAGCCCTGCACGTCTGCGGGGCTTTTTCATATGCATTTGTCAATGAAAGGTCATTCTTACATGCCTGAACCGTGTATGCCGTATTGAACGGATTCAGTATATGGAATGTGTCTGCGTGTACTGCAGTGTATCTCAATACGGTCTTTTGTGCATGATGTATCCGTTTGCATTGGAATCAGACATGAAAAACTGGTAAATAACCATTGTTTTTTCCTTTTAAAAAGGTATAATCATGGCATCACGAAGGGAAAGGCCTATGAAACCTGCTGAGACGGCGAAAAAACTGACGCTGATTGGAAATGCGGTCTTTTATGCGGCTTTTTCTCTGGTTCGTGCTGCGGACGTTGTATAAATAAGAAACGGAATCTGAATGGATTCCGTTTTTCTCTGAAGACGTCCGGAGAAAAGAAAGGTGAGAACGGGAGGAAAACAAATGAAGAAAATTCTTACCACTGCACTGTCATTACTGACAGCTCTGTCCCTTGTCGGCTGCTCTTCCACGCCTGCTGACAGCGGAAGTGATTCATCCAGCGACTCCGGCGAAAAGACAGCTGCCGGAAAGATCGGCATTATTCTTGTCGGCGACGAAAACGAAGGCTACACAGCAGCTCATATGACTGGCATCAGTGAAGCTGCCAAGAAGCTCGGCATTGCGGATGATCAGATTATCTGGAAGTACAACGTCGGCGAAACACAGGACTGCAAGGAAGCAGCTGTCGACCTGGTTGACCAGGGTGCCACACTTGTTATTTCCAACTCTTACGGACACCAGTCCTATATGGAGGAAGCAGCTGCTGAATATCCTGACGTCACATTCATCTCCATGACAGGTGACACAGCACACAACAGCGGCCTGAAGAACTTCAAGAACGCATTCAACCAGACATATCAGTCCCGTTATGTTTCCGGCGTTGTTGCCGGCATGAAGCTCCAGGAACTTCTGGACAACGGAACAGTATCCAAGACAGCCACACCTGATTTTTACATCGGCGACGATGTCAAGATCGGCTATGTAGGCGCATTCCCGTATGCGGAAGTTGTTTCCGGCTATACAGCATTCTTCCTCGGCGTACAGTCCATCGTACCGAACGTGCACATGCTCGTTGAATACACAAACAGCTGGGCTGACCTGACAAAGGAAGGCGAAACAGCCAAATCTCTGATTTCCAAGGGCTGTGTCATCATTTCCCAGCACGCTGATACAACAGGTGCTCCGAGCGCAATCGAAGCTGCCAACAAGGGCGGCAAGCCTGTCTACTCTGTAGGCTACAACGTTTCCATGCTGGAAGTTGCTCCGACAGCTGCTCTGACATCCGCTTCCAATGACTGGTCTGTATATTACAGCTATGCATTCAAGCAGTTCCTGGACGGCAAGGCTCAGGATATCGTTACTGACTGGTCCGAAGGCTATGACACAGGTGCTGTATGCATCACAGACCTCGGCGCTTCCTGCGCTAAGGGCACAGCTGAAAAGGTTGCTGAAGTTGAAAAGGCAATCAAGGAAGGCACACTGAATGTCTTTGACTGCTCCAAGTTCACAACGGGCGGCAAGACAATGACAGATGACACAACAATTGATCTGAGCTTCGATCCTTCCAAGCCGGAAATCATCAGCCCGGTCAAGAACGGTGTCTTCTACGAGTCTGACACAAAGAACGGAATGCGTTCCGCTCCTTACTTCTCCATCCGCATTGACGGCATTGAAGAAGCAGGCGCTTAATCAACAGAATTCATCACATCGAAATGATAACAAGGGAAACCGTATATTACGGCTTCCCTTGTATCAGTTAACAGGAAGGAGGACACATACGCTATGGAAGACAGATCTGCGGTACGTATGGACAGGGTAACAAAGCGGTTTGGCTCTGTTGTTGCCAATGACGCGGTCAGTATGAACATCAACTATGGCGAAATTCTTTCCATTCTCGGCGAGAACGGATCCGGAAAGACAACACTGATGAACATGCTGGCGGGAATCTATTACCCCGATGAGGGCTATTTCTACGTCAACAACAAAGAGGTGACGATCAAGAGCCCGCATGACGCGCTGGAGCTCGGCATCGGTATGGTGCACCAGCATTTCAAACTGATTGACGTATTCAGCGCTGCTGAAAACATCATTCTCGGACTGAAGGGGGACAGCCGCACATATGACCTGAAAGAGGTCAACCAGAAGGTGCGGGAGATCGCGTCGCAGTACGGCTTTGACATTGATCCTGAACAGAAGGTATACGAGATGAGCGTTGCCCAGAAACAGACGCTGGAAATCGTCAAGATCCTCTACAGAGGAGCGAACATTCTGATTCTGGATGAACCGACGGCAGTTCTGACGCCGCAGGAAACTGAGAAGCTGTTCAATGTTCTCAGGGCAATGCGGGCAGACGGAAAGGCCATTGTTCTGATCACCCACAAGCTGAATGAGGTGCTTGAACTCTCTGACCGTGTCACCATCCTGCGAAAAGGCAAATATATCAGCACGATTCCGACACCGGTTGCCACGGAACAGATCCTGACTGAAGCGATGGTCGGTGAAAAGGTAACCCTCGATATCGCCCGTCCGATGCCGGTAAATCCGGTGAAACGTCTTGAAGTGAAACATCTGACCGTTGCCGGAAACGAACATCAGCACGCGATTGAAGATATTTCCTTTGACGCTTACGGCGGCGAGATCCTCGGCATCGCAGGCATTTCCGGCTGCGGTCAGAAAGAACTTCTGGAAGCCATTGCCGGACTGCAGAAGGTGGAAGCGGGCGGATCCGTCATCTTCCATTCACCGGAAGGTGAAGACCATGAACTGGTCGGTGTTTCGGTGCGTGATATCCGCAACCTCGGCGTTCATCTTTCCTTCGTTCCGGAAGACAGACTCGGCATGGGCCTGGTCGCTTCCATGGGCATGACGGAAAACATGATGCTGAAGAAATATGACAAGGGAAAGTCCCCGTTCCTGGACAGAACGGAATCCCTGCGTCTGGCAGATGAGATCCAGAAGGAACTGGATGTCTCCACGCCAAGTCTGGATACACCGGTATCCAAGCTTTCCGGCGGCAACGTGCAGAAGGTGCTCGTCGGCCGTGAAATCGCTGCTGAACCTTCCATTCTGATGACTGCCTACGCAGTCAGAGGACTGGATATCAACAAATCCTATACGATTTACAATCTTCTGACAGAACAGAAGGAAAAAGGTGTTGCGGTCATCTATGTCGGCGAAGACCTGGACGTGCTGCTTGCGCTCTGCGACAGGATCCTCGTTCTCTGCAACGGACGCGAGAACGGCATTCTTGACGCCCGCACCGTAACCAAGGAAGAAGTCGGAAGACGCATGACAAATCTGGTAAAGGAGGCTGAGGCATGAAGAAAAAGAATACATTTGAACAGCCTCATGACAAAGTCAGAGAGCCTCTGTTCCACATTGTCAGACGTACTGATATCTCGATGCGGAAATCCTGGATGATCCGCATCATCGGCGTGCTGCTCGGCATGCTTGTCAGCGCTCTGTTTATCATGCTGATTACGGGACTCAACCCGGCAGCTGTCTACGCTTCGATGTTCTCCGGCGCTTTCGGCACCAGCGGCCGAATCTGGCAGACGCTGAAAGACACAGCTCTGCTGCTGTGCATTGCCATCGGTCTTGCCCCGGCATTCAAGCTGCGTTTCTGGAACGTCGGCGCGGAAGGCCAGGTATTGATCGGCGGTCTTGTCTCCGCTGCGCTGATGATCAACTTCGGCGGAAAGATTCCCAACGCGCTGCTGTTGATCCTGATGGCGGTTCTTGCCATGGTATGCGGCGCTGTATGGGGACTGATTCCGGCATATTTCAAATCGAAATACAGAACGAATGAAACACTGTTCACCCTGATGATGAACTACGTTGCCATTCAGCTTGTGGAATTCTTCGTCGATATCTGGGACAAGAAACAGTCTCATTCCGTCGGTGTCATCAATTCCGCGAACAAGGCGGGCTGGATGCCGTATGTCGGCGGAAAGCAGTTCCTCCTGATGGTTGTGATCGTAGCCCTTCTGACCATCGGAATGTATTTCTATCTGAAGAATTCCAAGCATGGCTTTGAGATCACGGTTGCCGGTGAAAGTGAGAATACCGCAAGATACGCAGGTATTTCCGTCACGAAAGTCATCCTCAGAACAATGGCGGTATCCGCCGCAATCTGCGGACTGGCAGGCTTCCTGGAAGTCAGTGCCGTATCGCATACTATTTCATCCCTGACAGCCGGCGGCAGAGGCTTTACGGCAATCATCGTCGCGTGGCTGGGCAAGTTCAATCCGCTGGCAATGACGCTGATCACAGTGCTGCTGTCCTTCATGAGCCGCGGCGCGACGCAGATTGCTTCGGATTTCAACTTCAACAAACACGCGTCCAATATCCTGATCGGAATTATCCTGTTCTTTATTCTCGGAAGCGAGTTCTTCATCAACTACAGAATCGTCTTCCGCAGAAAGGAGGCTGAGAGCGAATGACACTGACAACATTTATTGCCTGGATCTCTGCCGCAGTCACATTCGGCACGATCATCATGTTCGGTTCTGTCGGAGAAATCCTGACAGAGAAGAGCGGCAACCTGAACCTCGGTGTTCCGGGTATCATGTACCTCGGCGCCATTGCGGCTCTTGCCGGCGCGTTCTTCTATGAAAACGGCAATCCGGCTCCGGTTCCCGTCATCAGCGCAATGATCGCACTTGTTTCCGCGCTTGTTGTTTCCGGACTCGGCGGACTGCTGTACTGTTTCCTGACAGTCACGCTGCGCGCCAATCAGAACGTCACGGGTCTTACACTGACGATCTTCGGCGCCGGTGTCGCGAACTTCTTCGGCGGTTCCCTGGTCAAGCTTTCCGGCGGTGTCGGACAGATCTCCGTCTCTGCCGCAAGCTCGGTATTCCGGGCAAAGATTCCGTTCCTGTCTGATTCCCTGGGAATCGTCGGTGAGCTTCTGTTCTCATATGGTTTCCTGACATACGCGGCGATCGCTGTCGCGGCAGCTGCGCAGTATTACCTGATGCGCACAAGAAACGGACTGAATCTGCGTGCTGTCGGTGAAAATCCGGCAACAGCGGATGCGGCAGGCATCAATGTCACGAAATACAAGTACCTTGCGACATGCATCGGTGCCATGATCGAAGGTCTTGGCGGTGTTTATTACGTCATGGACTACATCAAAGGCACGTGGGATGCCGGCGGAAGCCTGGAAGCCCTCGGCTGGCTGGCAGTTGCGCTTGTTATTTTCACCAGCTGGCGTCCGAAAAATGCCATCTGGGGTGCGTATCTGTTCGGATTCTGTTACTGGATCTATCTTTATATCCCAAGCGGCATCTCAGCAGCGCTTGCTTCAGCCCTCGGAGCGGCCAATGTCACATATATGCAGAACCTTTACAGAATGATTCCGTATCTTGTCACGATCGTTGTCCTGATTCTTGTATCCAAAAGAAGGCGCAGGGAGGACCAGAACCCTGCAAGTCTCGGTGTTTCCTACTTCAGAGAAGACAGATAACTTAAAACCGCGTCATCAGATGCGGTTTTTCTCTAGCCAAAAAATACGAATTTTCGTATAATTGAAGGTGCTTACGTTGAGTGCAGTGGCCATGCGCTCCGAATAGCGAACTTGAACTCGGTTTAAATAAATTTTGCTGACCGGTGTACAGTCCGACAAAAAAGTCAACGAAAATGTTAGTACGTAATCCTTTTTCAGTATTTATGCTGAACGGGAAACAGGTAAGGAAAGTTACATGAAAGATACGTCTTTGAAAATTATCAGATTTATTGAAGATGGCAATTCCATCACACAGGAAGACAGCGGACAGCTGATCAACAGAGCAGTGATTTCCCATATCGCGGACATACAGAATCTGACATTGGACATTCTGGCAGAAGATACTTATCTTTCTGATGCCTCAGCCAGCCGTTATTTCAAGAGAAAAGGATTTCCTTCCTTTACTTCTTTCAAGAACGCGTTCACCAAGTTCATGATGGAACAGCAGATCGCTATCATCAGAAACAGCTACGAAACAAGAGATGAAAGTGAAAAAATCGGCAGACAGCTGGATGAAATGAACGAAGAAATCATGAATGCTGCTGGAAAATCATATAAAGCCGCAGCTGAGATCATGAAACAGTGCGATCATGTCGTGTTTGTCGGTGAGATGTATGACATTCAGCCGTTCT
Organism: uncultured Erysipelotrichaceae bacterium; assembly: GCA_900320455.1. Classification (GTDB taxonomy): domain Bacteria; phylum Bacillota_I; class Bacilli_A; order Erysipelotrichales; family Erysipelotrichaceae; genus Bulleidia. Next base: position 7,581 of record ONSK01000038.1, read on the forward strand.
TTCCTCTGCAGGTGATTCTGATCTGTTCCTCAACGGCAGCGTATCTCTGCCGCACATGTGAAATGGACAGCTTCCCGGACAGGATCATAAAGGGCAG
>ONSK01000312.1 GCA_900320455.1 uncultured Erysipelotrichaceae bacterium
ATGTTCTGCTTTGCGCTGTTCGTAAAGAAATCTCTGAAGAAGAACTGAAAACTCTGGGAAACTACATTTCCAAATGATCACAGGAGGAATCATGAGCAGTTTTAAAGACTTGAGAATTGTCGATAACTTTTATCAGACATCATTGTTCTTTCCCATGCCTGTCGTGCTGATCAGCACACTGACAGATGACGGAAAGACGACATGCGGACCGTATTCACTGATCCAGCCGTTCTATATCGCGGGCAAGGATTACTACGCGATGCTGCTGTCATGCCGCAATTCCAGCAATACGGCGCAGAATCTGATCAAACACAAGAAATGCGTGCTGAATTTCCTGCCGGACAAAAAGAAGTATTTCAAGGAAACCGTCAGGCTGGGATGGCCGGGAGACAAACCGGAAGAGAAGATGAAAGACTTCATGTTCACGCTGGAAGACGGTCTGATGTGCAGAGAACATCCGGATGAGATCTTCCCGCAGGTGATTCAGGAATCATTCCAGGCAATGGAATGCACATGGGTGGATACCCTGGAGCACTGTGAGGATACAAAACCTCTGAATGAAGGAGAGGATCACTATGAACTGGAATCCTATCATGACTTCAACGGTATCACATCCCCGTACGGCGCGCACTTTGTGCTGCGTGTCGATAAGATCCTGATGAAGGAGAAATACTACAACGGAATCATCAACGGCGTGACAAGAAAAGACTTCCCGCCGTGTCCTGTGGACTACGGCTACCGTGATTCCAAATACTTCTGGTATCACAAACACAGATGGATGATTCCGGAACTGCTTCCGATGCGCAAGACGACAGTCGCGTCTGTCAGATATGCCGCGGAACGTGTGGATCCGAGTGTGAAATTCACCGATGACGCATGCGAGATGATCGTCAATGTGCCGCGTGTCTTTCTGCCGACAGTCATCAGAGGCTGTGTGAAGTGGGCAAAGGAAAACGGCGTATCCACGATCACCGCGAAAGAAATGCAGATCATCAATGATAAGAGAAACAAGGAAAAGAAGAAATAAGGAGACAGAACATGAAAGTAGTATTGGCAGGAGCTTATGGAAAGCTCGGAACAGACATTCTGAAAACACTTGTAAATGCCGGACATGACGTGCTGGCTGTGGATATGGCAGTCAGAGACATCGAAGGACTGGAAGGAAAATACGAAAAGAAGGTCGTTGATGTCACAAAACCGAAACAGATCGAAGGCATCTGCGATGGAAGAGAAGTGCTGATTACAACAGTCGGCCTGACAAGAGGCAGTGACAAGGTCACAAACTATGATATCGACTACCAGGGAAATCTGAATCTTCTGAATGAGGCAAAGAAAGCAGGCGTGAAGCACTTTGCCTATGTATCCGTCCTGAAGGCAGATGATCCAAGAGCGAAGAATATCCCGATGCTTGACGCGAAGGCAAAGCTGGAGAAGAAACTGAAGGAGAGCGGTCTGCAGTACTGTATCTATCGTCCGACAGGATACTTCTATGATATCGTCAAGGTATTCAAGCCGATGATCGCAAAGGGAAAAGTAACACTGCTCGGCAAGGAGCCTGTTTCCTGCAATGTCATTGATACAACGGACCTGGCAGACTTCATTGTTCAGCACATGTGCGATGACAATCAGACATATGATATCGGCGGTACGGAAACATATACATATGAAGAAATTGCGAGAATGATGTTTGCGGTAAACAACAAGGAACCGAAGATCTCCTTTGCGCCGGTTTGGCTGTTTGACGTCCTTGCCTGGGTACAGAAAGTCAGAAAGACAGGAAAGGAAGGACTGATCCGCTTCTCCCAGTGGACACTGAGCGAATCCATGGTCGCTGATGTTCATTACGGCAAGCTGTCCTTTAAGAAATACATCGAAGAAAACGGAAAGTGTGATGCGTAATGGGCTGGAATCTGCTTTGGATTATCTTCCTGGCATGCCTGCTCGCATGCTCGATCGGCTTTAAGAAATTCGTCTGGTTCATGTCCGTCGGCTATGGCCTCGGTGTTGCGGCAGGAGGTCTTGCCATTCTTGCGGTATTCAATGTGAAGAATACATGGATCTCTGTACTGCAGTGCGCGGTGCTGGTCTTCTACGGCATGCGCCTGGCGCTGTTCCTTTACAACAGGGAAATCAAATCCAAATCCTACAATGAAGCGATGAAAGGCGTCTCTGATGCCGCAGTGCCGATGCTTGTCATGGTATGCATGTGGATCTTCATGGGTGCTCTGTACACAATGCAGGTATCTCCTGTCTTCTTCCGTCTGTACAATGGCAGCACGGATGTGTTCGTGCCGGTGCTTGGCGCTGTGATCTCGTTCTGCGGTGCAGTTATTGAAGCACTTGCGGACAAACAGAAGAGTGAACAAAAAAAGAAAGATCCGAAGAAAGTTGCGATGGAAGGTCTGTTTAAAATCTGCCGCTGCCCGAACTACTTCGGCGAACTGCTGATGTGGCTTGGTGTCTTCATCGGCGGACTGACAACATACAGGGGAATCGGCCAGTGGCTGTTTGCGGTCATTGCCCTGATCGCGATATGCGTCATCATGTTCGACGGTGCGAAGCGTCTTGAAACAAGACAGTCAAAGCGCTACGGAAATGATCCGGAATACAATCACTACTGTGATACGACACCGATCATCATTCCCTTTGTACCGCTCTACCATCTCACGAAAAAGGAGAACTGACGTATCTTATGACACTTACAATGGCAATCATGGACTTTATCCCGGTGATTCTGTTTCTGATGGCCTCCATGACACTGCTTCATGATCTGTATCATATGATGTCCAAAGGCGCGTTTGCCCTGCTGGCATCCGGTCTGATCATGATTTCCACAGCCGGCTTCTTCAAAGCAACATGGAAGCTTCTCTACGCACTGAACATCTGTGATTTTACCGCTCTGAACAATTGTTTCTTTCCGATGCAGTCTTCCGGTTTTCTGATCGGTGCGATTGGTATCACCGCGCTGCTGTTTTTCCGGCAGAAGAGTACTGTATACGCGATTGCGCCGGCAGTCTATTCCTCATCGATGCTGTTTGTCGTCTTCACGATTCTCGGCACGGCAGGCATCTGGGGATCCATGGCATATATCGCAAAGAAGATGGGAAAGACAAAAACAGCACTGGTGTTTGTACTCTCATTCATATGCATGCTTATGATGGGATATCTTTCCTCAAGAGATTTCTCTGATCCGAAGATGAACTGGATCGGTGAAATCGTCAATGTCATCGGAATGACGATGCTGTGGGCAGGCATCAGATCTCTGCACCGTGACGGACTTGAAACATTTGAAATGAAACGATAAGAACGCTGAATGGCGTTCTTTTTTTCGTGCAATAATGAATAGGAAGAAGGGAAATTCATACTATGTTCATACAGGATCATCATGCATTGATTGTAAGGCACACAGGAGAAACACTGCGTATTGAAGCCTGGGGGAAAGACTCCCTCAGGATCCGTTCCACAATGTACCCTTCATTTACCGAGCATGACTGGGCACTGACCGAAACACCGGCTGAAACAGAGCCGGTCATTGAAATCAAAGATAATACAGCCGTGATCGCCAACGGAAGGATTTCGCTCAGAGTCAATCCGCAGGGTGTGTTTGCGGTTTACAAAGATTCGGAAATGATCTTCCGTGAATATTTCCGCAACTATGAAGGAACACTGTCCAATGAAAGCAGATGTCTGAAGTATATCAATCGTGATTACAGACCGTATATCGGCGGTGATTACAGAATCGTGCAGAAATTCGATTCTGTTCCAGCCGAAAAGATCTTTGGTATGGGTCAGTACCAGCAGGAAAATACCAATCTCAAGGGATGCATTCTGGATCTTGAACAGAGAAACTCACAGGTATCCGTTCCGTTCTTTATTTCCTCTAAGGGATATGGATTCCTCTGGAACAATCCGGCAGTCGGAAGAGCTTCCTTCGGAACCAATATCACGGAGTTTACTGCTGAAGCTGTCAAACAGCTGGATGAGTGGATCACGGTATCA
>ONSK01000049.1 GCA_900320455.1 uncultured Erysipelotrichaceae bacterium
GCAGGCAGCCATCGAAGAAGACGGCGTTGAAGTGCTCGGCTATCTCGGCTGGGGACTGATCGATATTCTTTCATCCCAGGGAGACATGAGAAAACGCTACGGCGTCGTCTATGTCAACCGCACCAATCATGAACTGCGCGATATGAAGCGCGTTCCGAAAAAGAGCTATCAGTGGCTGAAAAAGGTCATCCGCACAGACGGAAAAGAACTTGGATAGGAGATAAAACAATATGACAATGTATGGCGCTATTGAAGCAGGCGGCACAAAGATGGTATGCGCTGTCGGCGATGAAACAGGAAAGATCATTGAAAGTACAGTTATTCCCACGGAAACACCGGCTCTGACAATGCCGCAGATCATTGAATGGTTCAAAAAGTTCGATATTAAGGCATTGGGACTTGCCTGCTTCGGACCGATCGATCTGCATGAAGAATCTGAAACATACGGATATATCACATCCACTCCGAAACTGGAATGGGAGAATTTCAATATTCTCGGATGCCTGAAGGAAGCGCTCAATGTGCCGGTCGGTTTTGACACAGACGTCAACGGCGCGATCCTCGGTGAAATGGCATACGGAAGCGCGAAAGGCCTGACAGACGCAGTCTATATCACGATCGGAACAGGCATCGGCGGCGGTGTTCTTTCCAATGGAAAGCTCCTGCATGGTATGCTGCATCCGGAAATCGGACACATGTTTATTCCGAGACACCCCAAGGATGACTTCACCGGACTCTGCCCGTATCACGGATCCTGCTTTGAGGGACTCGCATCCGGGCCGTCCATTGAATCCAGATGGGGAGCACCCGGTGCTGAGCTGTCCGACAGAGAAGAGGTATGGGATCTTGAAGCATACTACATTGCGGAAGCCATCACGGCAGTCACAATGGTGCTTTCACCTCAGCGCTTTATCCTCGGCGGCGGTGTCATGAAACAGGAACAGCTGTTCCCGATGATCAGAAGATATGTCGGACAGATGATTGCCGGCTATCTCAGAACAAAGGAACTGGAAGACCTGAACAGCTTCATCGTTCCTTCCTCCCTTCAGGGAAACCAGGGTATCCTCGGTGCTCTGAAGCTTGCCATTGACGCGGCAGAATAACACAGAGGCATAACAGATGAAAGACAATACAACAGGTTCTTATATTCTCGAAGAACTCCGTAAGAAATATGAAGTCACAGAAGAAAGCATCGGTGCTGATGCGCATATGAACAAGGGACTGATGCACTTCCATGTCCGCAGCTTTGAAGTGAAGGACTTCGGACATCTCTGCCTCTTTGATCTCAACGGCATGTTCGGACTGATGAAGATGGAGACAGTTGTTCTGCAGTGCCGGACAAAAGATGTGCCCTTGGTCAACTTTGATACGATCATCGTCCCCGGCAAGAAAACACAGATGGCTGAATTCTATGATACAAAGGTGTCTGCGTTCATGCAGGAGCTGAACGATGAATGCATGAAGATCAAAGAAGCTGACAGTGACCTGCAGGATTATGAATCAGGAGAACACTGGTATGATTCTATTCTGTATCCCTGCACATACGCCAAGATTACAAAGAAAAATGATACGCGTACGGAAGTCAGCTGCCGGAAATACTTTGACGCATTCCTGAAAGCTGCAGAAACTGCACCGGCATGCGATCCGGCAGAGAAGGTCAAAGCAAACAAAGCCTTTGCCATGGGCCTGCTGGAACACGGCGGACCGGCAGTCGATCAGGTCAGAAAGATGTTCGGTGAAGAAAGAACACAGCGACTGATCCTGGAGTATATGTACGGTGTCGAAGAGTCATAGCCATCCGCTTTCAACAGAACAATGAATCAGAAAAAAACGCTGCCTGTATATACCGGATCACCGGTAAACAGACAGTGTTTTCAATTCTTTGAAGAACGAGACTTCGGAACAAACGAGATCTGGAGAATCATATCCATACCATCCGCGAGTCTCTGCAAAAGCGCGACAGTGGGATTCCTGGTTCCGTTTTCCAGTCTGCTGATTTCAGACTGGGCAATGCCTGTGCGCTCAGACAATTCCTTCTGTGTCAGATTCTGTGATTCTCTTGCGTCAATGATCGTTCGGATGACAGTCATCTCCGGTTCAAGTTCTTCATATGCCCGGGCAAATTCAGCATTCTTCATTTTTTCATTTTTGTAATCAGTCAGTTTTCTCATATTTACCTGCTTTCATGAAGACGTGACAAATAGTCAGTTCTTCTCTTTTTTGCGAGTTTAAGTTCACGGGAAGGAGTCCTTTGTGTCATTATATGAGATATATCTCATTTATTCAATGATAATCTGCGATTATAAGCTGTTAGCAAGATACGGCGGCACTGCTTCAGTCAGTATCAGGTATCCTGTATCGTATATATACAAATCTTTTTTGGTTATTATTGAAAAAAGGCTGAGGAAAGACAAAGCAGGACGCAAACTGAAGGAAATCCCTCAGCTGCGTCCTGCTGTTTTGGTGATATGTCAGTGCCCTGTGAATGAAGCTATCTGCAAAATCCGGAGATCCTTTACTGCTCCAGCTCAAGCAGATTCAACGCGTCAATTCTGTCAGAGAGCGCCTGCTGTCTGTCTTCAAACAGCAGCTGCTTGTTGTACTCGTAGTATTTGTCACAGCCGTGTCTGTAGATGTATCTGGAAATGTACGGACGGATGGTCAGTTCACTGACCAGTATCAGCATCTCCTGTCCGTTGCCGAAGCATTCCTCAAAGAAGCGGAAGACGTTGTCCAGATGCTTCTGTACCAGTGTGCTTTCCTCCTTCAGAACGATGACTTCATTTTTGATGTTGTTCTTGAGCAGCTCCATGTTGAAGTCTTCCGTCTGCATCTTGGAAAGACCTTCATAGATTTCAAAGACTTCCGCCGCAAGATCAGCGTTTTCCTTCGTATCTGTCTTTTCGCTTCTGCTCTTCCAGCGGATGCGCATCTCCTTCAGGAAGACGGCAGGAGCGTTTCTGTTTTCTTTGAATTCAGAGATGACTTTCTGCAGTGCGTCCTCATGCAGGGTGATACCGGTGATTTCTTCATCCAGTGAAGAGATGATCAGGGAAATCAGTGACAGACGTTCATCGAACTTCGCGTTTTCAGCACGCTCCTTGATCTCGGAAGAAACATTTCCTTCCAGGATCTCAGGGATCTGATAATCAGATCTGTATTTTCTGTACAGGTCATAGTAGTTCGCAAAGTCTTTTGCGATTTCCTCATCCTGGACATACTGTGAGATCAGATCATAATCGATCTCGATTTCATTTTCCTCATACAGGCTGATCATCTGGCTCAGATCATCCCAGGCTCTTGCCGTGACGAAGCTCTTGCCGTCCACTGTTGTCGTGACGCGGTAGAAATACTGCGTTCTGATGGCAAGGTAGGAGAGGACGGAAGGGTGAACATTGTTCTGGACGGCATATTCCTTCCAGACTTCATAATCGGGCTCAACTTCGATCTTCTTCAGACGGTCGAGCATGGCAATGTCATATTCACGCACGGAGTCGTTGTACTCGGCAGGGTTGCCGGCAGTCACAACGATCCAGCCCTCCGGCACACGGTGTCTGCCGAAGGTCTTGTACTGCAGGAACTGCAGCATCGACGGAGCGAGCGTTTCCGAGACGCAGTTGATCTCATCGAGGAACAGGATGCCCTGTTTCTTACCGGAACGGCTGATCTCATCATAGACGCTGGCGATGATCTCGCTCATCGTGTATTCGGAAACACTGTGCAGCTCGCCGCCGTATTCCTTTTCCACGATGAAGGGCAGACCGAGAGCTGACTGTCTGGTGTGATGGGTCATGGCGTAAGAGACAAAGCCGATATTGAGCTCACGGGCAATCTGCTCGACAATCGCTGTTTTTCCGATGCCCGGCGCGCCGACAAGAAAGACCGGGCGCTGCTTGGATACAGGGATGCGGTATCTGCCGCGGCTGTCCTTGGTGCTGTACGCGATGATCGCGTTTTTAATCTGTGCTTTCGCTTTCTTGATATGCATATCGTTCTTCCTCTTCCAGTATGTATCTGATCGCCCACGGCGGAACGGTAATGTCCTTGTTTCCATGCGGGAACAGGAACACCGTCAGGTATGCAGGCTTGATTTTCGGATAGATGCCGTCCCCGTCTGTAAAGTAGAGCAGGCCGCCGAGCTTCCGGAAATGCTTCTGTTTCAGCTGTTCATCGATGTATGCGAAGACGGGACGGAAATCCGTGCCGCCGAGTCCCTTGATTTCCAGGTTTTCAATGTAATCGGTAAACTGCGCCGGGGTATGAATGACCGCTGTGTCACGGATCACCATATCGCACTGCAGGATGTGGATATTGAAGTGAGAGAAGAAATTCTCCTGCTGCTGGAAGATATTGTACGTCTTCTGCAGGAAGGACTGCACGGCATCTCCCTGTACGGAACCGGAGGTATCAATGGCGATGACCAGTTCACGGATGTTGTTGATTTCGGAGAATTCCAGCGGTTCGATCAGCGGCAGATTGCGGTAGAGCTTCAGACCGTATGTATAGAAGATCGGATCAAACTCACTGTCGTTGATCTGCAGTTTCTCACCCCGGCTCATGAATTTCTTCAGGAAGTCCGTATAGCTGTATTTCTCACGGTGAAGCTCCTTCAGCGACTGGACGAGAGCCTGGGCCTGATCGCCGTATTCCTTTGAGAATGTCTCAAGATCTGTTTCAATCTTTTCCGAGATTTCCTTCCAGTCCTTCAGGCTGTTTCTGACCTGCTGGATTTCCGTGTCGGAAGCATCCGGGTCTTCTCCTTCTTTCCGTTCTCCGGTATCGTGGCTTGCCTTGTCAAAGCGGTTGTTTCCCTCTGCCGAGGAATCATCCTTTGTCTCATCGCCGAACAGCGTATCATGCGATCCGGTGACATTGCGCACATGGTACCATCTGTCATGGTCATCGAACAGGAAGAGACCTGACATCAGTCTGATCTCATCTGATTCCATATCTTCCAGGGCATGGTAGATCTTCTGAGCGCTCATGACCTTCGTCTTTTCCTGCAGGCGGTGAATCCAGCGCTCTCGTTCAGCGTCTTCCGGCTTTTCGAGAAAACCGAGATGCAGAGAACTGATCACGTTCTCTACGGCGATATCGCATGCCAGGTTCCAGAGAGAAATTTTTCTGTTTTCCGCGAAATGCTCATGCAGGAAGACAGAGTGCAGAACAACATGCAGATAGCCTCTGGTCAATGCGTCGGGATCATTGCGGAATGTCTTGATCACGGTGATCGGAGAATAATGAAAGACACTGCCGTCGCATCTGTAGCTGACGGAATCACCCGCGAACTGATAGCGGTTCAGGGCAATGTCCATAAAGCGCAGATGCAGCGTCAGCCGGGAGATGATACTCTGAA
>ONSK01000192.1 GCA_900320455.1 uncultured Erysipelotrichaceae bacterium
CCGGGAAAGGAGTCATATGAAAAGAATATCGGTGACCGTCTTGCTGCTGAGTATCACTCTGATCACAGCAGCCTGCGGACAGCGGCCGGGTGGTCAAAGTACACAGCAACTGTCTTCTGAGGATGAACGCATTGACAGCACAGATACCGCAGATACAGATCAGCCTGCTGAGAAAAATGAAACAGAGGCAAACATGAACAAGAATGAATCAGTAATTGAACAGACAGGATGGACCGCTGCAGTTCCTGAAGATTACTTTTTTCCCGCTTCAGGGCAGGGACGTGTGGAAGCCATTGAATACACCACAAAGGATTACACAGGAGACGGCGGTGATATCACAAAAACAGCCTATGTCTATCTGCCTTATGGCTATGACGAAAATGATACACAGACCCGCTACAATATCCTCTATCTGATGCATGGCTGGGGCGGGCGTGCCGGAGAATATTTCGCTTCGGAACAGCAGAGAAATCTTTTTGATAATCTGATCGAGAAGGGTGATATTCCGCCGATCATCATCGTATCGGCATCCTTCTATCACGATAACAGTGACCGGGATTTCTCAAGTTCGATCACCGCTTTCAGGGCGTTCCATAACGATTTTGAAAATGATCTGATGCCAGCGGTGGAAGGCAGGTATCACACGTATGCTGCATCTGTGTCAGATGAGGATCTGAGAGCTTCGAGAGATCACCGTGCGTTCGGCGGTTTCTCTCTCGGTTCCGTTACAACCTGGCTGCAGTTCTGCCATGACTATGATTACATCCACTACTTCCTGCCCATGAGCGGCTCGAGCTGGTATTACGGCACCTATGGTGATTTCCAGATAGAGAAAAATGTGGATCATATCGAACAGCTGGTCAGAGACAATGACCTCACGGAAAGAGGCTATTTCATCTATCATGCGGTTGGCACCAATGACACTGTCAAGAGTCAGTCAATCGATATGGCGGATGAAATGCTGACAAGGGATCTGTTTACTCCGGATCATTATGTCTTTTATCAGAAGGAAGGCGGCTACCACAATCATAATGCTGTGATGGAATACCTGTATAACGCACTGCCGCTGTTTTTCAGACGATCTTTGTGTTCGTGATGATCGGGTCAGTAATGGCATCGGCACTCAGCGTAATCATGCTGTCGGAACATCTATATACATTTCTTCCCGCCAGCAAAGGAACTTCCATAGCACGAAGCGTGCATATGGTCTGTGCATATCTGAACTATATTCTGATGTCAGTGCACTTGGGCCTGCACTGGAACATGATGCTCAGTGTAATGCGAAAGAACAATGATCAGAAAAGCATAGCCGGGCGGTGGGGCATGCGGGCGGCTGCAGTCGTCATTGCGGCGTACGGTGCATATGCACTCTTCCGGCGGCAGATCGCAGAGTACCTCTTTCTGCGGACGCGTTTTCTGTTCCTTGATCCATCGGAACCGATCATCTTTTTCTTCCTGGATTATATGGCAGTCATGAGCCTGTTTGTATGTATCGCTCACTGCCTTGCAGAATTACTGAAGAAAGCAAAAAAAAGAAACAGATCAGAGCAATGAAAGGACATGCATCGTGAGAAAACTGCTTGCAAAGAAAACGACAGTTTCGCTGCTCTGGGCGATAACACTCACTGCCTGCTCTGCAGCAGGAGAGCAGACAGCTGAGAGTGTTCCGAGACAGGAAGAATCAATACAGACAAATGAAGCATCTGATATTGGAACTGCCGGCAAAACAGCGGAGGAACATATGACGGAAATTTATACAAGAGAAACAAAAATATCAGAGGTGATAAGCGACCCGATATTCAGCGATTACGGGAGGCTGATCTTTCCGGTGAATTCCGGTTATTACTCAGGCACAACGCTCGGGGATCTATTCCTCACCTGGTACAGCAATATCGATCCGGATAAGACGGTGGAGATCTGCAATTACCTGAAAAGTCATGCTCAAGCCGGAGAGATGATTTTCTATGACATCTACTCTGATGAAGAAAAGGCAGCAGATCCTGCTAAGGAGGACACAGGATTGTTCTTCTTCCGCGGAGACCCAGGCGCAAAGTTCGCCATTGTAAACGCGGGAGGCGGCTTTGCCTACGTAGGCGCGATGCATGACAGCTTTCCGCATGCTTTGGAGCTTTCAAAGATGGGTTACAACGCTTTTGCTCTGATCTACCGTCCCGGTGCGCAGACTGCCTGCGAAGACTTGGCGAGAGCGATCGCATTTATCTTTGAACATGCGGAAGAACTGCAGGTGGACACTTCGGATTATTCCCTCTGGGGAGGTTCCGCAGGTGCACGTATGGCGGCTTGGCTTGGCAGCTACGGCACAGAAAGTTTCGGAGAAGATGTTTATCCCCGTCCGGCTGCAGTATTTGTCAATTA
>ONSK01000268.1 GCA_900320455.1 uncultured Erysipelotrichaceae bacterium
ATTCTTGACGTCCTTCGGATTCGGTGTGTACGGATATGTCATGGATCCGGCGATCATCAGACCAATCTTGAATTCAGGATTGATTTCATGACCGATGACAACTGCCTTCGCGCTTGCGACAAACTGGTTGTGCAGAGCTGTGAATCTGTCGGAAGCTTCTTCCGGTGTTTCCGGATCCAGCTTGAACATCGGCTTGCCGTCTTCTCCCTGCATACCGAGGGACATGATTCTGCCGAACGGCTGGGCACCGATATTGATTTCATTGAATGTCAGCCAGTATTTGACTTCATCCTTGTATTCATTGAAGAGTGTTGTCGCATATCTGACGAAGCAGTCAATGACTTCTCTGCCTGTCCATCCGTTGTATTTGACACTCAGTCCCCACGGAAGCTCATAGTGGGAAATTGTTACGAGGGGTTCGATATCATACTTTTTGCATTCAGCGAATACATTGTGATAGAACTCCAGACCTTCCTTGTTCGGTTCCAGTTCATCGCCGTTCGGATAAATTCTTGACCAGTTGATGGAAAGACGGAAGCATTTGAAGCCCATTTCGCCGTACAACGCGATGTCTTCCTTGTAGAAATGATAGAAATCAACTGCCTGGTGGGACGGATAGTAAACATTCGGATCGATTTCCTTGTCCCAAAGACGCGGAGCGGATACTGTTCCGCCTCTGATGTGATCAGGGACACCCGGTCCCTTTCCGCCTTCGTTCCAGCCGCCTTCGAACTGGTTCGCTGCTGTCGCTCCTCCCCAGAGGAATCCTTTCGGGAAACTCATACTCTTGTTTTTTCCTTTCTCTTTCGCTCAAAAAAATAACATCCGCTGTAAAAGAGGATGTTATTGTGTTCAATCAGATCTTGCCGCCTGTGAACTTCTGGCCGTCAATCAGTGCGCGAACCATCAGAACAGCACCCCAGGGCTGCTGCTTGATGAGCTTCTTTGCATAGTCTGCCGGGTTTCCGTCTGTACCTTCAGCGTATGTTGCTTCGAACTGCATTTCCATAGCGTTGAGCATCTTGACGAATGTGTACTTCGGATTTTCGCTTGCTTCGAGAATCGCCTTGATCTCGTCGCGCTTCATAGGTGAGCTAATGTTTACTAACATTGTTTTTGATTCTCCTTTTCTGGAATTATTATAGCATGTAAGCGCTTTAATACAGATGAATTTCTTTGAATATGGGTGTTTATCAGTACAACAGGTCCGAAAGTGTCACTTTTTATCCGCCGCGAATACAATGCCTGCGGACTTTCGGGCCGCGTTCAGTACATACATTGTATCCAGGGAGGCATTCACCCAGGAATATGTCCTTTCAAAGTCATCATCCTGGACGCATTTGCGCATGACGCGGAACTCATGTGTCATCGGATTTCCTTCATCCGGACCATCCAGCATCATCTCTGTTCCGTCATTCAGATGAAGCTTCACATTTCTGACAAAGCCGGGTCTGTCATCGATTTCAATGTATCCCTTTGTGCCCTGGATCGTGATGCCGGGCGGCGACATGCTGTCTTTTGCGCCTGTGCATACAGCCTTGAACGGTCCGTAGTCCAGCGTCAGCACACCGGAGGTATCAATGCCGTTAAAACCGATGTTGGCAATGTATGTGACGGTTTCCGGTCTGCCGAACAGTCCTGTCACAAAGTGAACGTTGTAGACGTTGATGTCGTACAGAGCACCGCCTGAGAGTGCCGGATCAAAAGCCGGCAGCACGGTTCCTTCCTGATAGGCATTGTATCTTCTGGAATACTGGGAATAGTTCGCACGGATCATCTTGATGTCTCCCAGGTCCGCAAGATGTTCGCGCACAGCCTCATAATTCGCGCTGTAGCGTGACATGATTGCCTCAAAGAGGAACACATTCCTGTCTCTTGCGACAAGACGCAGTGTTTCCATTTCCTCGTATGTCGATGTAATCGGCTTCTCACAGATCACATTCTTGTTCTTCTGCACTGCCTTGAGCGTGTATTCATAATGAAGACTGTTCACAAGGCCGATATAAACCGTATCAAATTCATCATATTCGAGGAACTCTTCGTAATCTGTATATACCTTTTCAATGCCGTATTCCTCTGCCAGGGGTTTCCCCTTCTCTGCATTGCGGCACCACAGTGCCGTGCATGGAATTCCGGCTTCCTTGAAACATGCCAGCGCCTGCTGGACAATCAGTCCGTTTCCGACGATTCCTACCTTAATCATGATATGTCCTCACATTCTTCGTATTTACATTATACAGGAAAAGCGTTAAGAAACATGTGTGTATTAGATAACTGTCTTTGCAAAAACCAGTAAAACCAGTAAAAGAATTTCAAACCAGTAAAAGGAGACGGCCATGAAGACAAATCCATATTCACTGCTTTTCGGCAGGAAACCTTCCCAGCTGATTTCAAGAACTGCGCAGATTACATCTGTTATGCAGTCTTTCCAGAACGATGAGTCCCCTCAGCAGGTTCACATACGAAAAGGGAGAATGGAATGAAGATGTTCTCCGGGAAGTTCAGGAATACCTGGAAGAATGTGCCTATGAAAAAATCTGGATGGAACTCTCCCAGAAAGACAGATATGTGTCCTATAGGATTGCCTGCAGTGAAGACGGCAGGATCTCCGGGATCCGCAGCTTTCTGAATATGGACACGAATCAGTTCAATCCTTACAGAATGCGTCTGATCCGCAAAGGAATTGTCAGCGGAGAGAAATATGGCTTCCTGAAATTCACACTGCCGCTGTTTGAACAATATGCCGCTGACACCTACGAAGCGGAGCACGACCCCTTTGAGCTTTAGAAAAGCCGCCAGACAGTTGACGGCTTTTTCAGTACTCTCAGAAATGTTTTGCGGTGCTCAGACGCTCATTGATCAGCGGTACAAGAACCAGGCACAGAAGCATTGTCGGAATCATGTACCAGGCGTTGTATGTGAAGCTTCCCCACCACGGTGTGCCCCAGAAGATCGTTCCGGCGATCCAGTGAATCACAAGACGGATCAGGTTGGTGACAGCTACACCGGTATAGAACTTTCCTTTGTTCGGAAACAGTGAAGCCAGTCCATAGACACCGAAGGCAATCGGATATTCCATGATGAACTGGATGGCAATCTGCCACGGCGCGAAGCCGTCAGAGTTCTGCACAACATAGACCTTGCCGGTCATGAACATCAGAAGAACTGCCAGCAGACATACTGCCGTTCCCTTCTTCCAGCCCATCATGTATGAGCACAGCAGAAGCGGAATGACACTGATGCCGAGGGATCCTCCTTCCGGCATCTGGAACAGTCCGATTGCGTTGGCAAGCCAGTCGAAGACAAAGAATAAGGCAAGGTACATGCCCATATAGGCAATATCGCGGATCTGGTTGTTTCTCATAAAAAATACACCTCCATGTTTGTAAGAGGCGTAAGGAATCGTTTTCTGAACTCCCTACGCTAGTATTACCTAGATCAGGTGATAAGGGTCTGTCTCAGTGCGTATATGCACACCCCTGTTCACGAAAATGATTATAGCATTGTTTTTATGATCTGCACGCGAAATGTATTACGCGGCGTTTGTTTCGGGATTCAGAACAGGCATGTTCTTATACCTTCTGAAAGCGGCAGTCGCAAGAAGGAGTCTGACCCACTGGTCGATGTTGAAGGTCCACCAGATCCAGACAATCGGCAGCTTCAGCACCATTCCAAACAGCATTGCCAGCGGCACACGCACCATCCACAGTCCGATCAGATTGACAAACATGGAAGTGCGGGAATGTCCGGAAGCGCGGATGAAGCCGGAAGTGACCTGTTTCATATGCTGAGGATACTGGGAGAAGATCATGGTGAACAGATAGCCTGCGCCGATCGCGATCAGCTCCGGCTTGTCTGTTAACAGCGTGAGCACGCCTCTTGAGAACAATAACAGGAATGTCATCGTAATGCCGGAAATCATCAGACAGATGCGGTGCATTCTCTGAAAGCTCAGACGGTATGTTTCCTCATCACGGTTGCCGATGGCATTGGATGCCAGTGACATGGCAGCTGTCATAAAGCCGGCTGACATCATATTGCAGAAACCCTCACCTTCAAGACCAAGCTGATAGGCAGCGTAGTATTCCTGGCCATAGGAGAGGATAACGTTGCTGATGAGGACCGTTGCCATCTGCCAGAAGGAATCTTCCAGTGAGGCGGGAATACCGGCAGAAAGGATTTCTCTCACTTCATCCTTCTTCGGCAATTGCATCATCCTGATACCGGCATGCGCAAACAGTCCGTGTCTTCCGTACAGCAGGTACAGTCCTGATAAAGCCATCATCAGGAATGACAGATTCTGTCCCACTGCCGCACCGGCAATGCCCATGCCTCTGATGGGACCGATACCGAAGATGAAAACATATCCGAGTGTAATTGTGATCAGATTGCCGAAGGCAGCGATTGCCATCGGTGTTTTTGTATTGCCGTTTGCCTGGAAAGCCGCAGCGTTCAGATGCACCATCGCAATCAGCGGATAGAACGGGGCTGTCATTCGCAGGTATCTCGCGCCTTCATCCAGAAGCAGCGGATCTGATGTCATCATTGTGAGCAGCGTTCTGGAAAAGATCCAAACAAGCACCGCGGCGGCAATGGAAATCGGAATGATCAGGATATAGCTTCCTTTATGCAGGCTTGCGCATTTCTTTGTATCACCCATACCGAACCGTCTGGCAATCGCGATCATTGCGCCGACCGCAAGCCCCTTGAAGACGGAATAGTAGATTCCATAGATACGCCGGCTGATTCCATAGCCGTTGATCTCCACCAGAGCCAGTCTTCCGATAAAGCCGGTCAGAATCATTGTGGATAATGTAAGAAGCGCATTCTCAAGAATGACGGGAATCAGTAGTGCAAGGATTCTCCGATCCATTTCACGTTTCCTGTCCATAGCTGTTCTCTCCCTGCATGCGGAAACAATTCATTCCGCGACGTTACGCGCCTCATCATAGCATACTAAAGTAAAGCTGTATGCATTAACATGCTCAGATAAATTCTACGCGTTCAGATGATACAAAAAAGAACAGATTCAGTACATTGCTGTACCAGTCTGTTCTTTCAGATTACTTCATCAGTGAGAGCAGTGAGCTCAGCAGGGCAGATCCGTCATTGGTGTTCTGTGTCTGCTGTGTCTGGCCGCCGAGGAAGCTTCCAAGCAGTCCGCCGAGACCGCCGGCATTTGTTGTGGACTGGAAGATGCCTACCAGGTCGGAAACATCGAGTCCGTCGCTGAGGTCAACACCAGCTGCCTGTTTCTTCTGTGCGTTGGCTGTCGCTGTTGTGGCTGCGCTTAGGGAGCTCAGCAGCGCCGGTGCCATGGAACCGAGAACCTTGATGACGTCATCCGCAGACGTGTTTGTGTTCTTCGCGATGTCATTCACTGTGTTCTGTGTGTCGTTTCCGAAGATATGGCCAATGATCTTTGTGCCGTCTTCCACATCCGCGTCAGCGATCTGATCCGGCATCGCGCGGTTGCTTGTATGCTGTGTCAGCGCGCCGAGCAGTGACTGCGCACCGTTCTGGCTGGAAGCGTTCTTTGTCATTGCCTTGATGATCAGAGGCAGCGCATAGGAGAGAATTGTCAGAATGGAAACACCTTTGATTCCGGTTTTCTTTTCTGC
>ONSK01000015.1 GCA_900320455.1 uncultured Erysipelotrichaceae bacterium
ACTACATATCTCCTTCTTTTATTTTCTGAAGAGTAATTGAATCACTGACGGTGATCGTTCCGTAATCATACAGAATGAGACCGTCCTTTTTCCATTTCTTTAATATGTTTGTGACAGTCACTCTGTTCATGTTCAGCAGTACGGCAAGTTCTTCATGTGTCAGAACAAGTTTCTCTTCTTCATTCTGGTATCTGAGCAGGAAGTCAGCGAGCTTCATGGAAGAGGTCCAGGATGCTTTATTGAGACAGTTTTCAAGCACAGAGCGGATTTCACTTTCATATTTCAACAGCTGGATCAGGACTTTTCTGGATTCCTCCGCTTCCTGATACAGTCTGTCTTTCCTGCATACGATCAGTTCGCAGTCGTTTTCTGCCCGGAATAATACTCCGCAGCTGCAGAGATCCATAAAAGAGAAACGTGAGAATACTGTGCCTTTGCGGATCATATCCAGCGGAATCAGATGTTCATCTGAGAGATGCGCACATACTGCCAGTCTCCCCTTCTCAAGCAGATAGACAGTATCTTCCGGATCATTCATTCCGGTGATGACACCGGGACGCAGTTTTCTTCTGAGACCGGTCTGTTCAAATACAGGATAGTGTTTTTCCTTGATTTCCACTGCCATAAGCATTTCCTCTGATTTAAATGTAGCCGAAACTACAGATATGCGTCAAGAAAAATAAAAGGTGTTTGAAACACCTTTTCCGGAGGGACTATTTCTTTGCGGCACCCTGCTTTGCGACAGCTTCCATCTTTGCTTTGAGTTCTTCTTCGCTCATCCCGAGATAATAATGCTTTATGACATGGAAGTCGTCATCGAATTCATAGACAAGCGGAGAGCCTGTAGGAATGTTGACACCGATGATTTCTTCATCAGACAGCTGATCGAAGTATTTGACTAGAGCTCTCAGGGAATTGCCGTGTGCCGCAATCAGTACTCTCTTCCCTGCTTTCATGTCTTCTTTGATCACATTCTCAAAATAAGGGACGACTCTTTCAATCGTTGTTTCCAGGGATTCATTCAGAGGAAGTTCTTCTTTTGGAATATCACGGAACATTGCCTGATTCTGAGGCGCTCTTTCATCAGCCGGATCCAGTGCGGGAGGTTTGACATCAAAAGATCTTCTCCAGATTTTAACCTGATCTTCACCATACTTTTCTGCGGTTTCCGCTTTGTTCAGTCCCTGCAGTGCGCCGTAGTGTCTTTCGTTGAGCTTGTAAGTCTTGATGACAGGCAGCCAGTTTCTGTCCATTTCATCCAGCACATGATTCAGCGTATGAATCGCTCTTTTCAATAATGAGGTATAGCAGACATCAAAGTCATACCCTTCCGCCTTCAGCAGTTTTCCCGCATTCTTCGCTTCTTCGTGCCCCTTCTCGCTCAGATCGACGTCAGTCCATCCGGTAAAGAGGTTGAGTTTGTTCCATTCGCTTTCGCCATGACGTATCAATACCAGTTTCATATATTCTCCTGTTCTAAGTTAGTAAAGACTAACTATCTGTTACAATCATAGATGATACCGGGTCATCAGGCAAGGAATGTGTTCATCCTTATATAATATGGAGGAAATGTGATGAAATTTCTGATGCGATTGTATGAATGCAAATGTATAATATGGGTTAGAAGAAAAAGGAGTAAAGAAATAATATGTCTAAACCTGTAGTACTGGTAGTCATGGACGGTGTCGGCTGGACTGAAAAAGACAACGGAAATGCTGTTATGCATTCCTATAAGCCTCAGATCGACGAACTGATGACAAAGTGGCCCCACACAACAATCAAGGCCAGCGGAACAGCTGTTGGTCTTCCCGATGATACAGATATGGGAAACTCTGAAGTAGGTCATAACGCACTTGGCTGCGGACAGATCTATTCCCAGGGTGCGAAGCTTGTCAATGAATCCATCGAAAGCGGAGCAATTTATCAGTCTTCCGCATGGCAGGATGCTGTCAAGTTCGCGAAGGAGCACGATGGAAAAATGCATTTCCTCGGACTGCTCTCTGACGGAAACGTTCATTCCAATATCTCTCACCTGATTGCGATGCTGAAGCAGACAAAGGTCGAGGGTGTCAAAGAGGCAAGAGTACACATTCTGCTCGATGGCCGTGATGTTCCGGAAACATCCGCTCTGCAGTATGTCGACCAGCTGGAAGAAGTCATCGCTTCTCTGAATGATGATACATTCCACAGTGCCATCGCTTCCGGCGGCGGCCGTATGGTTATCACAATGGACCGTTATGAAGCTGACTGGTCCATGGTTGAAAAGGGATGGAGAATCCATGTCCAGGGTATCGGCGACATGTATCCTTCCGCTAGAGAAGCAATCGAATCTCTGCGTGCAGCAGGCGGATATACAGACCAGTTCCTGCCGGGCTTCGTTGTCGGCAAGGATGGCGTTCCTGCAGGCACAATCGATGACGGCGACTCCGTGATCCTCTACAACTTCAGAGGCGACCGTGCTGTTGAAATCTCCAAGGCATTTGACTACATGAACAGCGGATTCGACAAGTTCGATCAGCAGAAGAAGCCGAATGTATACTACGCAGGCATGCTGCAGTACGATGGAGACCTTAAGCTCCCTGAGCACTTCCTCGTTGAACCGCCGCACATTGAGCACACACTGAGTGAGTTCCTGGTAGACAAGGGCGTCAAGTCCTATGCATGCTCTGAAACACAGAAGTTCGGACATGTCACATATTTCTGGAACGGAAACAGATCCGAAAAGTTCTCCGATGAACTGGAAGACTGGCTCGAAGTGCCGTCTGACATTATCCCGTTCGAGCTGAAGCCTTGGATGAAGGCGACAGAAGTCACTGACCATATGGTTGAAGCAATAGAATCCGGCAAGTATCAGTTCCTGAGATGCAACTATCCGAACGGCGACATGGTCGGACATACAGGAAACTATGAAGCTA
>ONSK01000002.1 GCA_900320455.1 uncultured Erysipelotrichaceae bacterium
AGAAAGAAGATCGGCGGAAGGATGACCGAAGGCATGGTCATGCCGTACAAAGCTGTCATTGAAAAGGCAAAGAAAAAGAACTGAATCATCTTCAGTTCTTACTTATGATACGGTTCATGATGCAGAATACGGAAGGAACGGTAGATCTGTTCGAGGACAATGATCCGGCACAGCTGGTGCGGGAATGTCGCGTCGGAAATCTTCCAGCGGAAATCCGCCCTTTTTATGACGTCCGGACTCAGCCCCAGCGATCCGCCGATCACGAAGTCGATCCTGTTTCTGGATTTGTTATAGAGATCCTGGATGTAATCCGCCATCTCTGTAGATGACCACGTCTTTCCGGCAAGATCCAGCAGGATGACATAGTCATCATCGCGGATCTGTTTCAGGATCTTTTCTCCTTCTGCTTTCCTGACCTGTTCGTTCTGGGCATCGGAATTGGATTCCGGTGCCTTTTCATCAGGCACTTCAACGATTTCGATTCTGTCATAGGGACGGATGCGGGTGACATAGTCATCAATGCCGGCTTTCATCCACTTCTCTCTGACTTTGCCGCAGGCAATGATTCTGATCATCGCAGCACCACGCTCATTTCAATGGTCTCACCGTTTCTGAGCACTTTCAGCACAGCGGTTTCTTCCGGCGCGCTCAGATACAGCCTGTTCAGAAGATCCTGGACGTCAGTGACGGCAGTGCCGTTCATATCGGTGATGACATCGCCTTCCTGCAGATTGACTTCCGCGTTGTAATCGGGCGAGCTGGCTGTGACGATGACACCGCTCATCAGATCAAGAGGAATACTGCGGGCATTTCTTTCATACGGCAGAAGTTCGCTGACATCCCTTGCGGTAATGCCGAGGGATCCTCTGTCCGCTGTTCCCTTTTCCATCAGTTCCGCGCAGATGATCTTCGTTTCATTGACTGCCAGGGCATAGCCCATCTTTTCCTGTCCGACGGCAGGTTTCTGAATCAGAATACCGACGAGTCTGCCGCCGAGGTCAAGCATCGCGCCGCCGACGTTTTCGGAAGTGACTGCGGAGTCCGTTTCAATGACGGAAGCTGCCCAGAGATTGGATATCGTTACCCTTCTGCGTCCCGGTTCGGAAACGACACCGAAGGCTACCATGGCTGCGCCGGTGGAAGGTCTTCTTCCGCCGATCGTAAATACATATTCACCCTGTTCCAGCAGGCTGCTGTCACTCTGGCGGAGCGGTGTGACTTCAAAGTCAGGTTCGGCTTTCAGTAAACCGATGCCGGTTACGCTGTCCTTGCCCACAATCTGTGCCGGGACGGATGTGCCGCTGTCAAAGGTGATGAGGATCTCCGCGTCTTTCAGGATGACGTTGTCGCTTGTGACGACATAGACGTCATTTCCTTCCTTTGACCAGATCACACCGGAGGATGTGATCCTTGTCTCCGGCAGCACGGCTGTCACCGTGACAACACCGGGACGGACCCTGTCAATGACTTCCGTCAGGTCTGTCGTAAAGTCGGTGATCGTATTCTCTGTGACTTCTTCTGATGCGGGAGCCGGCCTTGTGTTGTCTTTCTTATTCAACAGTCCAAAGGTCAGCAGGATATTCCAGACCAAAAGCACAGCTAACAGTGCCGGGATCCATTTCTTCATGATTCCACCTCCTGCGGATGATTTCATTCTGTCCTGCCGCAGAGATTACAAGATTTCTCGATACAGGACCTCTGTGATTCTCTCTCAGATAAGACACAGTGACTTCCAGTGCCTTTTCTCTTGTGTTGGCTTCCTGGCTGATATGCGCCAGAACAACGGATTCTGTCTTTTCCGTGATGATCTCATTCAGGATTGAAGCGCAGTCCTCATTGCACAAGTGTCCCTGATCGCTGTAGATACGTGCTTTCAGGTACTGGGGACGGGCTGTCCTCATTAACATGCCGACATCGTGGTTGGACTCCATGATGATGTGGTCCGCCCCTTTCAGAAAGGGCAGGTATCTCTGATTCAGATAGCCGGTATCCGTGACATAGACAAGCTTTTCGGTGCCGCTTTCAATGACGTAGCCGGTGGTGTTCAGCGCGTCATGGGACAATGCGAGCGGTGTGATCTTCAGTGTTTCCAGCACAAACGGCTTCAGCGGCTGTACATGGAAGGTATCGATATCCGGCAGTTCCACCGGTGAATAGATCGAAAGATCACGGAAATGACGGATCTGGGAAACATGGTCGCTGTGATCATGGGTAATCAGAAGAGCATCGATTTCATCTCTTGAAAAGCCGAGCCTGTCAAATGATGCCATCAGATATTTCTTCGTCGTTCCGCAGTCGATCATCAGTGATGTCGTGCCGTCGCGCATCACAAAGCAGTTGCCTTTGGATCCGCTGGCAATCATAGCGTATTCCATCATCTGTGCGGCACCGTATTGCATGCCAGGAATCCCTTGCACGCATCCCTTCTCTCGCCGTTCTCCTCAATGTAGAAATGCACATGGGGACCGGTTGCTCTGCCGGTCATGCCGATCTTGCCGAGGACGTCACCCTTCTGCACGGTTGTGCCGATCGGAAGTGTGCTCTTCGCTCTCATATGGCCGTAGTACGATACCAGACCGTTGTTATGGTCAACACGGATGTAATTGCCGCCGAGGCTGTTGTATCCGACTTCCTTGACGGTGCCATTATCGGCTGCCAGGACATCGCCCCAGCGGTTGTACTGGTTGATGATGTCAGTGCCGCGGTGGTTATAATAGCAGCCCCACATGCATGTGATCGCAGGGTTGTCTGTCGGGAAACGGAAGTCTCCGGTTCCGACATTGGGAAGCTCTTTGGTTCCGATGGCGATGACTTCTGTCTGCGGCTGCTTGGTATCGACACTGGAACGTTCGGTACCGTTCATCAGCACGCCGTTGACCCATCTTTCGGCATAGAGCACGTTTCTTGCGCCGTTGTATCCTTCCTGGCGCACTTCGCTTTCTCCCTTCAGGATCGTGTTGTCCTCCACGTAGCTCGTTTCATAATAGATCGGAGCTTCGCGCAGACTTTCCTTCAGAACGACGATGTTGATGGGAGACGTGAAGTAGGTAACGCACAGCTGTTCACCTTCTGTCAGCACCTGTTCGGTATTCTGGATCTTGTCACGGTTCAGGTTCATGACCTGGGTCGCGGAAAGACCGTGGTTCTTTGCGCCGACACCGGCAACGGTGTCATACATCTGCACGGTGTAGTATTCAAGCTGCGGATTGTCGCCGTATTCCAGGAAATTGAGCACTTCCTCTTCCGTTGTGCGGATCTCTTCGGCAGCCACATAGTCACGGGCGACGGTAATCGTCTCCTGGATGGTGATGCCGGTATCCCTGGAATCATTCAGGGCAGTCAGCTCCGGTGCCTTTTCCCCGTTCTGCAGTAATGTCAGTGTAGCCGGGTCAATGAAGTAGGACAGATATGTATTCATCGCATTGCGGTAGATTTCATCATTCAGCACATAGATACGGGCATAGACCTGATCATCACGGAAGAATGATACCGCTGTGGCTTCCAGAGCATAGAGTTCCTTTTCATCGAGGTAGCGGAAGATTTCCTCTTCCGCATCGGAATAGTCAAAGAAGCTCTCTTCTTCCGTCAGATAGCAGTCCTTGCCGAGATGCACGGCAGACCCCGGGAATGTTTCCTTGTAGCGGGTGCTGTAGACTTCCTGCAGGTGTCTGTCCAGCCTGCTTCTGTCTGAGAGCACACCGATCAGTTCACCCTTTTCATACAGGCGGTACACGGTTCTCGGCGTACCTGTGATCTTCTCTGCGGACTGATGGAACATGCCGATGTCATTGTTTCCGAACGAGAATGAAAAACTGCCAAAAGTCTGCCGCATGGACGGCAGAAACAGTACGATCACAATTGATAGTCCGAGACAGATCAATATGCTCAGCAGTTTCTTCATGAAATTCCTCCGTTACTGTTCACTGGCAATGTTATACAGCGCAGTGGTATCTGTTTCAAAGGCAAAGTATACCTTTCTTGTGGCACCGTTTCTGTGCTTGGCAATGTTGATCTCGAGACGCTCATTGCCTGTTTTCCTGGCTTCCTCACGGATTGCCTCATCATAGTACGCTTCTCTGTAAAGCATCAGAACGATATCGGCATCCTGCTCGATGGCACCTGATTCACGCAGGTCGGAGAGCTGGGGATGCTTGTCTTCTCTGGATTCAACGGTACGGGAAAGCTGTGAAAGGGCAATGACCGGAACGTTCAGTTCTCTTGCCAGAGCCTTCAGATTACGGGAGATGTCAGACACTTCCTGCTGGCGGTTTTCGCCGCTTCTGCCGCTGCCGGTAACCAGCTGGATATAGTCAAGCAATATCAGGTTCAGACCCTGTTCCGCCTGCAGTCTGCGGCATTTGGAGAAGATCTCCGGCATGCGGATGACAGAAGTATCATCGATGTAGATATTCGATGCCTTCAGTTCGCCTGCGGCTTCATTGACACGGTTCCAGTCCTCATCTGTCAGTCTTCCGGTACGCAGCTTGCCGCCTTCAATGTGGCTCTTCGCACTGAGCAGACGCATGCCGAGCTGATCGGCACCCATTTCCAGCGAGAAGATGGCAACTGCGCCTTTGGGCTGATAGGCAGCGACATTCATCGCCAGGTTCAGCGCAACAGCGGTCTTGCCCATGGCAGGACGGGCTGCCAGGACAATCAGGTCACCTCTCTGCAGACCATGCAGAGTGCGGTCAAGATCATTCAGACCTGTCTTCAGTCCGGTGATATCCGAACGGTTGTCAGACATCTTCTGAATCTGGTCCAGAACGCTTGTCATGACTTCCGGCGAAGAGTGGAACTCTGACGTTCTTCTGTTGCGGGATACATCCAGAATGGACTTTTCCGCTGTATCCAGGAAGGTGTTGATATCAGGCTGTCCCTCATATCCCTGCTCGGCGATATTCTCGGCAGTCTCAATCAGCTTTCTGATAACTGCCTTGTCGTGGATCAGCTCAACATAGCTCTTGGTGTTGGCACTGGTGATGGAAGCGCCGGCAAGATCTGTCAGATAGGCAATGCCGCCGCACTTGTCCAGAAGATCCATGTCCTTGAGGCGTGTCGCCATGGTCGTGGGATCGATCGGACTTCCCTCTTTGTACAGGCTTTCAGCCGCACGGAAAACACGCCTGTTCGCCTCGATGAAGAAATCATCCTCGCACAGGCCTTCTTCCATGGCAATCCGGGCTGCGCTCGGATATACCATCATATTGCCGAGAAGTGTCACCTCCGCTTCCGGAGCGGAAGGAAGCGTTCTTGCCATCAGGAATTGCTCCCGATCAGTTTGACATTGATGACGCCGATGACATTCTTATGCAGTTCAACTCTGACCTTTGTTGTGCCGAGACTCTGGATCGGCGCAGTATCAAGAATCTTCTTCTTGTCGATCTTGATATTCTTCTTTGCCAGCTCTTCCGCAATCTGCTTTGTGGAAACAGAGCCGAAGACTCTTCCTTCAGCGCCGGACTTCACGTGGAAATCCAGTGTCATAGTTTCCAGCAGAGCTGCAGTCTGTCTGGCTTCTTCCTCGCGCTTTGCCTCAAGAGCTGCTTCCTCGGCCTTCTGTTCGCCGAGAATCTCCATGCTCTTCTTTGTGGACTGTACTGCCAGTCCTCTCGCAATCAGAAAGTTGCGGGCATATCCGTCGGAAACCTCAACGACTTCGCCTTTCTTTCCGACTTTCTTCACATCCTGTTTAAGAATCACTTTCATCCGGTTTTTCCTCCTTGTAATATTCATCCAGTTTCACCAGAAGCTCGCTTCTGATGTCGTCAACTGTTGTTTTCTGTCTCTGCATCGCCGCGCCTGTTCTGTGACCGCCGCCGCCCATGGATTCCATGATCATCTGGACGTTGAAACGGCCTGCAGATCTGGCGCTGATGCATGTTTCGCTGTCTGAGGTGTTGGCGATGACAAATGCCGCCTGCACGCCCTGTACACCGAGCAGTCTGTCGGCAATCTGGCTCATCAGCGAACGGGTGAGCTTTCTGTCTTTGACAGCGGAGATCACAACGCCGTGTTCATGACGCTCCGCCGCGGAGATGACCTTGCTCTTGAGCGAGATCTCATCGTAGGTATCCTTGAGGTAATCGTTTGCCTTCAGCGGATCAGCGCCCATCTGACGCAGCACGCTTGCGGCATCGTATGTTCTCGCGCCGGTGCGCACCGTCCACTTCTGGGTATCGATGACCATGCCCGCCAGCATGAATGTGGCAGCCATTTCACTGATATCCGTATGCGTGGATACATAGGGAATCATCTCTGTCAGAAGTTCGCATGTTGAGGAAGCACCTGCTTCGATATACAGCAGCACCGGCTTGACGCCCATGTCCGTGCTTCTTCTGTGATGGTCGATGACGATGACCTTCTTTGCGTGTTCGAGCACCTTGGCACCGTTGGACTGCTTGACGTTGTGATGGTCTGTCATGATGACCAGGGTTCCGTCATGGAGCTGGTTCAGCGCTTCGGCTTCGGTGACGAATGTGACTTCTTCCTTCAGCTGCGCTTCGTTTTCCTTCATCGCTTCGCTCAGCTTTTCCTCAATGCCGCCGGTTTTCGCGATGATGACAACCGGCTTGCGCAGGGCTGTCGCCATGCGGGAAAGACAGATTGCCGAACCGATGCAGTCAAAGTCCGCTGTCTTGTGTCCGCAGATAATGACGTTCGAGGATGACTGGATCAGATCACGCAGAGCATGTGACATGACGCGCACGCGCACACGGCTGCGCTTCTCTGCCGCCTCGGTGGAACCGCCGAAGTATTTGACGTCGCCGCCTGCTTCCTGCACCGCCACCTGGTCGCCGCCGCGTGTTTCCGCAAGGTCCATCAGGTTGGCGGCCATATCGTCCAGTTCCTTCAGGTTGTTGGAGCCTCTGGCAATGGCCATGGACAGAGTGATTGCGACATCCGCCTTCTGGGCGGAACGGCGCACCTTGTTCAGAATTGAGAAGTGATCATTCATCATCTGACTGAAAATCTTCTCGTTCATGATCATCAGATAGCGGGAATTGCTCAGTCTCTTCAGCATGATGCCGAACTGCGCGCAGTATTCGTTCAGCGGTGTGCGCAGTGCCATATTGATGGCAGCGCTGTCCGCTTCATCCGCGTACTGAACGGTTTCCTCATAGTTGTCAAAGCTCGCAAGACCGATCACGATCTTTTCGTTTTCATAGCTTTCGCGGTAAATGGTCATATCCGTGATATCACGGAAATAGATGACCTGGGCATCCTCCTTGCGGCGGATCTCATAGATCTTGTCATTGATGCGCACTTCCGCTGTTTCCGATCTTCCGGCGATCAGGTCATCGGCTTCCGGAATCCATGACAGGATACGGTGTCCGACCTTTTCAATGCCGCGCTCGGCAAACAGTTCGCTCATCCATGTGATCTCATAGTTGTCATCATAGATCAGAAGACCAATACCGCCGTTGAGATAGGCCTCCGACGTTGTCGCGCCTACCGCGTTTCTGACACCGATGGACTGTTCCTGGGCAGCGTTTTCAAAGTGATCGAACAGATAGATCATCAGCGCAGCTTCGATGACGACAGCGATGCCGGGAATCAGAATATCCTGTTTCAGTCCGAAAAAGAGAAACGCAAGCAGAACGGCTTCCGCCAGGATGATCAGCGTCACAAGCCGCTTCATGTTTTTGACTTTCTGTTTCATATGCCGGAATTCACTCCTTTGACCGCTCTTTCATGCAGGTCGGCAGCTATATACAGGAATCCGAATGCTGCGAGCGCAGGCATCATGCCAAACAGCAGGAATACTGTCAAAGGCAGAAGCCAGCCTCTCATAAACGGATATTTCGCGGGAATTACGATCCATAAGCCGATCACGCCGAACATCACAAGATACAATGTTCCAAACAGTCCGGCCGTCTGACCGGCTGACTGCAGGATTTCATTCGGCAGCGTATGGGTAAACAGATAGAAATACATCACCATACACGCTAAGCCCAGATACCCTGTCCACTTGGGCGGATACCAGTCGCGTACCGGCACTGCCTGCGGCAGCGGCATGCGCAGCCGTTTCAGCATCACTTTGGCAATCATGTGGGTGATGTATCCTTCCATGATGCCAAGGGTGACAATACTCATGACAAACAGCGTCTTGACCGAGATCACCGATGCCAGCATCTCTCCCTGGGGCGATGCGGATGAGAACATCTCCAGCAGCTTTTCATAGTCCTGCAGCTCAGCGGTGATGTCATAGCCGATGACGCCGGCAAACACGAAGGCTGCCAGGAATTCCAGGATGACCCACAGGAGCATCGTGATCACCACGATATAGCGGCTGTCCTTCTTCGCGTGCACGCCTGCTCCGTAGACCGTTCCGCACACACTTGCGCAGATCGCGTAGAATGAGCTGAAGGCAAGACCCAGCATCAGCGATACAAGCGCGGATGCCGCAAGTACCGGCAGGGCGTTTTTCAATCCGTATTTGGATGTATAGAAGACCATGGGCAGCGGGAAGAACCAGAGCAGATATCCCGAGAACAGACCGGCAAACTGCCTGTCCAGAAGGACTGCAGCTCCGATAATCGCCAGCATCATTGCCCCGTCTGTGATTTTTCTTACTTCTTTATTCATATTCAGTTCCGGTCTGCCATGACAAAAAACACCCGCAGGCCTGCAGGTATTATAACATACACCATGAACGGAGAAAAATTGAAAGACTCCGCATTTCGATGCAGAGTCTTTTTTCTATCATCTGTTTCCAGGTTCTTTGTGTCCTTCGTCCTTTTACTGCATTTATCATTTTCAGCAGATCTGGCTTGAGGGATTACGGATTATTTTGTCTGGGGATCTGCCTTTTTTTATTCCCATTTATTCTGGCTTCAGGCAATGCTTCTTTTGGCTGGATCACTTTTCCCTTTTTTTGGAAACAGATTTATTCAATTGTTAACGCAGGCTCGCCTTTTCAGACGGCGCTGCCTCCTGAAATTCCCGGACTTCTCATATTCGATTATCTCCTCCTGTTCTTCTGAACAGTTTTTCTTTCTCTTTACACCCTTAATATACATAGAAGAAAAGTCGTTTCCAGTCTTTAAATGCATCTTTTTTTCCGCTATATTGATAGATGTAGGGATTTATACCCTTTTTTTAAGCTCTTTGTGGTATAACTGATGCTATGAACAGCGGAAAAAGACATGTTTTCCTGGAAGGAATCAGAGACGGCATACCGATTGCACTCGGTTATCTTGCGGTCTCTTTTTCACTTGGCATTGCCATGCGCAGTGCCAGAATCTCTGCCCTGCAGGGATTTGTCCTGAGCTTCTTCAACCTGGCTTCTGCCGGTGAATATGCCGGTCTTCAGGTCATTCTCGCGGATGCCTCCTATGTGCAGATGGCACTTGTCACTCTGATCGCCAACGCCAGATATCTTCTGATGTCCTGCGCTTTATCACAGAAGTTTTCTCCGACGGAGAATTTCATCCACAGGTTATTGACTGCTTTCGGCATCACCGATGAACTCTTCGGTGCAGCTGTTGCCCGCAAAGGGTATCTTGAGCCGTTCTACTTCTATGGGGCTCTGATCATCTCAGCACTCTGCTGGGCGCTTGGAACCTCGCTTGGCATCATTGCCGGCAACGTGCTTCCTGTCCGCATCGTCAGCGCCCTGTCCGTGGCGCTTTACGGCATGTTCCTGGCAATCATCATTCCGCCTGCCCGTCAGCACAGAATGGTGGCAGCCTGCGTGATCACCGGCTTCACCTCCAGCTTCCTCTGGGATCACCTTCCCTTTCTGAGTACGGTTTCATCCGGCACAAAGGTCATCATCCTGACACTGATCATCGCCGGAGCTGCGGCTGTGATCAGGCCGCTGAAGGAGGAGGCATGATGAAACACAGTATCTGGCTCTATATTCTTGTTTCGGCGCTTGTTTCCTATCTGATCCGCGTACTGCCATTGACACTGATCAGAAAGCCGATCCGGAATGTATATATCCGTTCATTCCTGTTCTATGTCCCGTATGCGACACTGGCAGTCATGACATTCCCGGCAATCGTCAACGCGACATCCACCCCGGTATCAGGCATTCTGGCATTATGCGCCGGCACCCTGCTTGCCTGGAAGGGAAAGAGCCTGCCGTTCGTGGCTTCTGTCTGCTGTATCGCAGTGCTCATCTCTGAGATGTTTCTGTAGAAAAAAAGACGGCTTTCACCGTCTAATCTGTTTCTTCTTCGATCTCCTGCAGGAGATCTTTTTCTTCTTCACTGAGGAT
Organism: uncultured Erysipelotrichaceae bacterium; assembly: GCA_900320455.1. Lineage (GTDB taxonomy): Bacteria > Bacillota_I > Bacilli_A > Erysipelotrichales > Erysipelotrichaceae > Bulleidia. The sequence goes on from ONSK01000002.1 coordinate 10,226, forward strand.
TCTGTTTTCCAGAAGATCCGGTCTTCTTTCCTTTGTCAGCTTCAAAGACTGCTTTAAGCGCCATCTGCGTATCTTTTCATGATCTCCGCTCAATAACACATCAGGAACCTTTCTGCCTTCATAGTCCGCCGGTCTTGTATACTGGGGATATTCCAGCAGTCCGTTTTCAAACGATTCCTCTTCCGTGCTTTCATCGCGGATCACACCAAGCAGACGGACAATACTGTCAATGACAGCCATGGCCGGGATCTCTCCTCCGGAAAGGATGTAATCTCCCATGGAGATTTCCTCATCCGCTTCTTCCAGGATCCTTGCGTCAAAGCCTTCATAGTGTCCGGCAATCAGCACCAGATCCTCCATTTCCGCAAAGGCATGGACTTTCTTCTGATCATAGACACTTCCTGATGGCGTAAAGAGAACCGTATGGCTGTGTTCTGTTCTGACTGCCTGCAGTGCTTTGAGCACAGGCGCGCATTTCAGGATCATGCCTGCCCCGCCGCCGTAGACGGAATCATCCGTATGGCGGAAGCTGCCGCCGGCATAGTTCCGGATATCAGTGATGTTCAATTCCAGAAGTCCTCTTTCCCTTGCCCTTTTGACAAGGACGCTTTCTTCAAAGCTGTCAAAGACTTCCGGACATACCGTCAGAACGGTGATCCTCATCACACGCCGCCGACCTGGATCGTGTCATCCATCTTTGTGATATATGCCTTGTACTTCTCGTAGACAGCTTCGTGATCCGGCAGGATATCATCTGTCAGCTGATTGAACGGATAGGTACGGAATGCGGTATGTGTGGGATTCATCCATGTATAGATCAGATCAGCACGGACATTCTCGATCTTGACGGTTGTTTTGCCGTCAGCGACTGTCTTGTGAATATCCAGTCCGCCCATCATACCGACCCAGTTGTACAGATGTGCCTGGGCACTGATCATATTGCCCATCGCATAGAAACAGATTGCATCGCCGATATGCTCTGCCGGCTGAATGACATGCGGATGGTTGCCGATGATGATATCCGCACCGGCATCGACAAGCTCACGGGCCAGCTGTTTCTGGTCTTCATTGGGTTCCATGACGTATTCTGTTCCCCAGTGAACAGCCATGATGACAACGTCGCACATATCATTCGCCTTGCGGACCTGATCCAGCATCGCCTGTCTGTCCCTGCTGTAATCATTGACGATATACTGCATGTTGGAAGGAGGAAGGATGCCGTTGGTGCCGTATGTCCAGGAAAGGAATGTATAGGTGATGCCGTTGATTTCATATACAGGAAGCGCATCATGGTCTTCCTGGCTGAGATATGTTCCGGCAGTCACAACGCCTTCCTTTGTCTTCCAGTAGTTCAGAGAAGATTCAATGCCTCTCCATCCCTGGTCAAGACTGTGGTTGTTGGCTGTGGATACCAGATTGAATCCGTAATTGACCATGGTATCACCGTATTCCTGCGGTGAGTTGAATGTCGGATAGCCGTGCAGACCGAGCTGTGTACCGCCGAGGATCGTCTCCTGGTTGTAATACTGCAGATCATACGGTTCCGCGACAGCACCGAGCAGATCCATCATTCCCATGTAGTTGTATGTTCCGTCATTCTGTCTGCCGGCTCTGTATACTGTGCCATGCAGAAGCGCGTCACCGGTAAAGAACATGGAAGCGTGGTATTCCTGCACTGCAGGAGCAGCTTCCGGTGTTGTATCCGGCGTCGGCTGATTCGCTGTTTCCTGTTCATTTCCGCCTTTTCCGCGATTGTTAAACACTGCCCAGCCCGCCGTACCTGCCAGAGCCAGCGCGATCACTGCCAGTGTGATTTTTATACTTCTTCTGAGATGTCTCTTCCCTGCTTTCGCCATAATCCCCTCCCTTTTTTTCTGATATACGTGTAATATTCTACCACAGAAACTGCATTCTACAGGCAAACCCGCAAAAGAAGAAGGAAATTCGTGAAAAAGTCTAGTGCATTTTCAGATAATGTGTGCTATTATCTTATAGCTGATGTCGGGGTGTGGCTCAGCTTGGTAGAGCGCTTCGTTCGGGACGAAGAGGTCGCGTGTTCAAATCCCGTCACCCCGACCATAGAAAAACCCTGGAAACAGGGTTTTTTCTTTGTTCTGAGGAAAGAATGTCCTTCGATGGTGACACACCTTCACGAAACATAAAAGATTCTTCACACCTTCTTAAGAAAAGAATCATTTCACTGTGGTAGTCTATATGCATGAATTTACTGAGAATGATACCTGATTTAATCCCTTTAGGGGTTATATATTACAAATTGATCTTTCTGAACTGCAGAAATCAGAGAAGTGTCCTTTTCAGAAGAACACTGCTTTTTATGTATCTCTGCGTGATTCTGTATTTCACGATGATGCCGGTGATTGCGGCCATTCCGCAGCGGTTTGCGGACAGCGGCTTCAATTACAACTTCGTTCTGTTTGTCGACTGGCAGATGGGACGCGGCGCATTCCGCTTTGAAACGTACGCGAATGTGCTGCTGTTTGTGCCGTACGGATTCCTTCTGTATCTGTGCACCGATCTTTCATTCTGGAAAGCGGTGTTCGTGGGCTTTCTGACAAGTTTCCTGATTGAATTCTTTCAGCCGCTTGTCTCTTCACTGCGCATCTGTGATATCTCTGATCTGATCACCAATACGACAGGTACGCTGGCTGGTGTTCTGTGTGCGCAGATTGTTTCATTTTTTGTCCGGAAGCGCGGTACAATGAAACAGTAAACAAGAGGAAGAAAGATCATGTTTGAAAAGTATTTGTATGACGGAACTGAGAAGTTCGACATCCACAAAGTATCCACTGATGAAACTTCCCTGGCATCTTCCAAGGAAGAAGCCAAGGCCAAAATGAAGGAAAACGAGACTGAGCTTGATGAACTCCAGCAGAAGCTGTATGCCGAGAAGAAGGAAGGCCTGATCGTTGTCATTCAGGCGATGGACGCTGCCGGCAAGGACGGCACGATCAGCCATGTGCTCAACTGCCTCTCTCCGCACGGTGTCTATGAGGCTGCCTTCAAATCTCCGACATCCACTGAGCTGGCCCATGACTATCTCTGGCGTATTGCCCAGAAGGTTCCTGCCAAGGGTGAAATCGCGATCTTCAACCGTTCGCACTATGAGGATGTTCTCATCGGAAAGGTCAAGAAGCTGTATGAGACACAGGCGCATGCGGACAGAATCGATCTTGATAAAGTCATTGATAACCGCTATGAGGATATCGCGGCATTTGAGAAATACCTGTACAGAAACAATGTGCGCATTGTCAAGATCTTCCTGAATGTCTCCAAGAAGGAACAGGCCAAGAGATTCCTTGCCAGAATTGAAGAACCGGAAAAGAACTGGAAGTTCTCTGCCGGCGACGTTGAGGAAAGACAGTACTGGGATGAATACCAGGAAGCGTTCGAGGATGCCATCAACAAGACTGCCACAAAGCACTGCCCGTGGTATGTCGTGCCGGCTGATCACAAGTGGTATATGCGATACGTTGTTTCCGAGATCATCCTGTCGGTGCTGAAGGACATGGATCCGAAGTATCCTGTCGTCACCGAGGAAAGACTGGCGGAATTCGCGATGTGGAAAGAGAAGCTTGAGGAAGAGCTTCCGAAGAAAAAGAAAAAGGAAAAAGAATGATACCTGAGTTTCATTACTGCATGCACTGCGGCGCAAAGCTTGAAGAGAAGTATCTTGAAAGCGAAGGAAGGAATATCCCATGGTGCCCTTCCTGCCGTGATTACCGCTTTCCGGTATTCAACACAGCTGTTTCCATGATCGTGCTCAATGAGGCGGAAGACAGGGTCCTGATGATCCGTCAGTACGGCGGCGAGGAGTTTATCCTGACAGCCGGCTATGTAAACAAGGGTGAGGATGCGGAAGATGCCGCAGTCCGCGAAATCAGAGAGGAGCTTGGTCTTGAAACCGTAAAGGTCCGCTTCAACCGCTCGCATTATTTCCCTCCCAGCAACACACTGATGTTAAACTTTGTGGCCGTGGTCAGAAGCACGGAGGCGCATATCAACGAGGAAGTGGACCAGTACCGCTGGTTCACAAAGGAAGACGCAAGAAAGTACATCCGGAGGAATTCCCTGGCAAAGTCATTCCTGACCGGCTGGCTGGATGGTGTCTTTACCTTCCCGGAATATCCGGCAAAACCATATAAGTAAAAGGGCTGAAAATTAACTTCCGGATTATTATGAACCGGAGGTTTTTTTAGCCCTTATGTCATTCAATTTCAGTATGTCACATCCAGCTGCAGTTCTGCTTCTTTGTTTCTGGCAGATATTCTGATGGTGCCGTGTTCATCTGCCGGCAGAGCAAATTCTGTATCCGTGCTGTAATCACGAATCAGTTCTTCACTGCCTTCATCAGTAATTTTTGTCAGCCGGTATTCCATATCTGTTCTATTTGAAGCAACTGTATACCTGTGTACTGTATAAACAGGTCTCCCGTCAGCCATTACCGCCTCTCCGGGATTCTCTCCGGTATAATAGAGACCAAAAAGTTCGGGATCATCAGCTGCCAGTTTTTCCGAATAAGAATGATAGAATTTATTCTTATTCTCATTTTCTGATGCATTCAGAACATTCCATAAAACCGGTGTAAACAGCTCCGAGCCGATGCCGTTAAGATGGTCCACATCCATAAAGTATTCACTTTTTCTGATATTCAGCACTTCTTTCTTCAACAGATTGAAATCATACAGCGGCACCTGACAGTCATTCGCAACTGCGCGTAATTCCTCTAAAAAGCCATCATAGTCTCCGGTGCTGATCAGCTGTAAATCATTGACCGGAGAAATAAAGAGACTGACTTCAATATTGTTTTTCTGGCAGAATGCAATCGTTTTACGAAGATATGATTCACTCTTTTCCCCGATACCGTACTTCTGCAGATCACGGTCTTTACAGAAAAGTTTTTCCGAATCAAGAAATCTCCCTCCTTCGGAATAGTAATATCCTCTGTCTCTGTATTCAATGATCCATGGATTCCCATCAGCGTCTACATGTTCTTCATGATGTGTATACTGCAGATACTCATCACTGTTTTTCTCAATCATGTTCTGCTGGATCAGTCCGTAATTGAATATATTGCCTCTGTATCTCACAAACGGCAGCCATGTCTCCATAAAATATGATTTACCCGCAGACCCCGCAAGCATTCTGTACTTTGCCAGTGAAGGTTTCATTTCATCAGTGAGAAGCCATGGTCTGCTGTTATTTATGGGATCATCGATAAAATCAGCTGCCTTAAACACCTTTTCAGTTTTAAACCATGCATCAGATTCTGTCATATTCCAGTAATAACATTCAAGATATACATGTCTGATATCATACCTGGACACTGCATCTCTGAGCCAGTCATAGCTGTTATCCCATCTCTGGCCAGGTGATGCCATATTAAAGCTCCTCCTGCCGCTGACCTGATCAAAAACTGTCGGATTGATATCACAGTAAACATGAGATGAGCCCACAAAAACCGTATCAATGTTTTCCTGTTCATAGTATGAATGCATCAGGATTCTGCTGAAAGGATCATATGAAACCAGCGCATAATTCAGTGCCTGGCATCCGGCTGTCATCACTGCCGCAAAGGTCAGGGCAGATAGGATTTCTTTTATTTTTTTCTTCATACCTGTACCCCTGTCTCAGAATTGAAAATATATAAACTGCTGTACATCAAATGTGCTGCCATAGCAGCCGTATGCAATCACAAACAGCGTAAGTGCTGCCGCAGCAAGGACCCTGAACCACAAATGCTGGGCAAAGAAAAGATCGACAACATTTTTATCTTTATATTTCATATAATCCACGATTCCCATTAACAGAATGGAAACGACGAGAACCCGGAAAAAATGCTGATCCACGCCAAGTCCGAACAGTGAACCGTTTATCAGAACAAAGGCGTTATCTGCGCCGAAAAGCTGTGAAAAGATCAGTTTCGCTGTACTCAGCCGCCCTGCTCTGAAGAATATCCACGCAAAGCATACCAGAGCAAATGTCAGAAGCATTCTGAGAATATCGTCAGTACCTGTCCTGTGCCATTTAACTCCATACTTCTGACAGAGAAAACTGAAACACGATCCTGCAATTTGAAATAAGCCATGAAGAACTCCCCACAGTACAAACGCCATAGACGCACCATGCCAGAGGCCGCTGATACTGAAAACAATCATTAAATTAATATATTTTCTGACTGTACCTTTTCTGTTTCCGCCAAGAGGAATATAGAGATAATCTCTGAACCAGGTTGACAGGGAGATATGCCACCTCCGCCAGAACTCCTGAATGCTTTTTGAATAATACGGCGCATTAAAATTCTCCATCAGTTCAATGCCCATCGTCAGTGCTGCACCTTTTGCGATTGTGGAATACCCGTAAAAGTCACAGTAAATCTGTATGGCGAATCCAACTGTCGCAGCCGCAATATACGCTCCCGGATACATAACCGGGCCGTTATAAACGGCATTCACAAAAATAGCAATTCTGTCCGCAATAACAACCTTCAGAAAAAAGCCATACACCATGATCAACAGGCCGCGGCGCAGTCTGTCATAGGAGAATGGTTTTGGCACGGCCAGCTGCTTCAGAAGGTTTTTCGAACGCTCGATTGGTCCTGCGACCAGCTGCGGAAAAAATGAAATAAATAATGCGTATTTCAAAAAGTTGTGTTCAGCTCTGGTATCTCCGCGGTAGACATCAATCAGATAGCCAAGTGCCTGAAGCGTGAAAAAAGAAATACCGACAGGCAGTACGATATTGTAGTCCCACGGCAGCTGTCTGCCTGTAAACTGCAGAATTCTGTTCAGATATTCCATGACCATATTGCCGTATTTAAAGTAGCCAAGAATAATCAGATTAATCATCAGACCTGAAATCAGACAGATTTTCCTTTTTCCCTTTTCCTTCACATTTTCCAGGAAGAGACCGCCTGCGTATGTTACAGCTGTCGAAACAAAAAGCAGTACAATATATTTCGGGTTCCACTGCATATAAAAGTAGTAGCTAACCGCCAGAAGAAGCAGATAGCGGTATTTTGGCACAATTAAAAAATATAACGTCAGTGTTATCGGGAAAAAGATCAGAAAATCAACCGAGTTAAATAACAAGCCACTATCTCCTTTTCTGCATTACTTTGTACTGATACTGTATGTCTTCAAAGCAATCATGATTATTATACAGAGAAATATGATGAGAAGCCATACCCATCCCGAATGGATATACCCGGTCAGAAGGAAATGAAAAAGAGGCATTGCCAGGGTCTGCCTGTCATAGCCTCTCATTCTGTATACAGTATTTTATATACTATTATTTTGCGGTTTCTGATCCAGTACCGATTCTTTTCAAATACACTCAGAATGTAAATGTTTCGTCGATGCCGAGCCACTTCTGGTCTTTGTCAGAAAGATTCAGCGGTGTGCCATCTTTGAGATGATAGCCTTCCGCGGAAGCAGTTCCCTGATAGGTTCCTTCCAGCTCAGGCCATTCAACATGAATCTTCGGATCGTTCCATGCCAGTCCGCCTTCATCATTGGGATGATAAAAGTCATCGCACTTATAGCAGAATTCCGCTGTATCTGTTAAGACGAGGAAGCCGTGGGCGAATCCCTTCGGAATCAGGAACTGTTTCTTGTTCTCTTCCGTAAGCAGAACACCTGCCCACTTTCCGTATGTCGCGCTGTCTTTTCTGAGATCAACTGCCACATCAAAGACGGATCCTTTAATAGCTCTGACAAGTTTTGTCTGGGGATACTGCTTCTGGAAGTGAAGGCCTCTCAGTACGCCCTTTGTGCTCATGGACTGGTTGTCCTGCACAAAGACGATGTCAATGCCTGCTTCTTCCATGTCCCTCTGGGAATATGTTTCCATGAAATAGCCGCGGCTGTCGCCGTGGACTGCCGGTGTGATCACGCACAGTCCTTCGATTCCGTTATAATTCTTTTCTACCTGTATCTGTCCCATATCAGAGATTCTCCATATCCAGTTCGCTGATGTATCTTCTGACGGCATCCTTCCAGTCAGGAAGCGGTTCAAATCCCGCTTCTTTCAGCTTTGACTTGTCCAGACGGGAGTTGAACGGACGGGCTGCCTTGCTCAGACCGTATTCTTCCGTTGTGACCGGGATGACGTTTGTTGTATATCCGGCATCCTTGTAGATTTCCTTTGTGAAATCATACCAGGAGATATAGCCGCCTTCATTTGTTGCGTGGTAATAACCGTACTTCTCAGTTTCAATCATATCGCAGAGCAGTCTTGCGAGATCGAATGTATATGTCGGTGTGCCGATCTGATCGTTGACGACTCTGACGGTGTCATGGGTCTTGCCGACCTTCAACATCGTTCTGATGAAGTTCTTTCCGTTCTTTCCGAATACCCAGGCGATACGTACAATGAAATACTTCTTCAGTGTTTCAGAGACTGCCTTTTCGCCGAGCAGCTTCGTTTCGCCATAGTAGTTCAGCGGCGCGTAGTCTGTGTCATCCGCCTGCCACGGTCTTTCACCCTGGCCGCTGAAGACATAGTCTGTGGAAATATACATCATTTTTGCGTTCACAGATGCGCAGGCATCCGCGATGTTCTTTGTACCTTTGGCATTGATGGCATATACCTTCGCCTTGTTTTCTTCATCCTCTGCCGCATCGACTGCCGTCCATGCCGCGCAGTGGATCACTGCGTCAGGTCTGATTTCCTCAATTGCCTTGTTTACTGCTTCGGTGTCTGTAATATCCAGGGATACATAGGGCATTGTGCACACCGGCGTACCATCCTGCACTCCGGAATATGTTTTCCTGATGTCTGATCCGATGCCTTCGATTCCTCTTCCAGCGAGCTCGTTCATGACGTCATGGCCGAGCTGTCCGCCGACTCCTGTCACAAATACCTTCATATTTCACCTGTTTCCATACATCTGTTCGTAATAGTTCTGGTATTCCCCGGAAATGATCGGCTGCCACCAGTCTTCATTGTCCAGATACCATCTGATTGTCTTCTTGATTCCGTCTGCGAACTTTGTCTCCGGCAGCCAGCCAAGCTCATTGTGGATCTTTGTCGGATCGATCGCATATCTCATGTCATGGCCTTTTCTGTCTGTCACGTGTGTGATCAGTGTCTCCGGCTTGCCAAGTTCCTTGCATATTAACTTGACGATGTCGATGTTCTTCATCTCATTGTGTCCGCCGACATTGTATACTTCGCCGACTGTTCCCTTGTGGATGATCAGATCGATCGCTCTGCAGTGGTCTTCCACATACAGCCAGTCTCTGACGTTCAGTCCTTCGCCATATACCGGCAGCGGCTTGTCATGCAGGGCATTGATCACCATTAACGGGATCAGCTTCTCCGGGAAATGATACGGACCATAGTTATTACTGCATCTGCTTATAGTTACAGGCAGACCGTATGTTCTGTGATATGCCAGCACAAGCAGGTCAGCTCCTGCCTTGGATGAGGAATACGGGCTGGATGTGTGGATCGGTGTCTCTTCTGTAAAGAACAGATCCGGTCTGTCTAACGGCAGGTCTCCGTATACTTCATCTGTGGATACCTGATGGTATCTCCTGATACCGTACTTTCTGCACGCGTCCATCAGGACGGATGTGCCCATGATGTTTGTCTCCAGGAAGACGGAAGGATTCTCGATGGATCTGTCTACGTGGCTTTCTGCCGCGAAGTTGACAACGATATCCGGATGTTCTTCCTCGAACAGCTTGTATACACCCTCTCTGTCGCAGATATCCAGCTTCACAAAGCGGAAGTTCGGATTGTCCATGACTGTCTTCAGAGTGGAAAGGTTGCCTGCATATGTCAGCTTGTCCAGACAGATGATCCTGTAGTCAGGATATGTCTTCAACATATGGAAGATGAAGTTTGAGCCGATAAATCCGGCGCCGCCTGTTACGATAATGTTCATATATTTGCCTCCATGCATCAGTTCTCTGATGCTTTCATAAGATCAGCGACAGTGATGCGCCGCTGATTGATCATTCAGTTTTGGTTCTCAGCCTTCCACTGCCGGCTCAGGTGTCGGCTCCGGCGTCGGTTCGGGCGTCGGGACCGGCGTGGGCTCCGGTGTCGGCTCCGGTGTCGGTGCGACAGTCGGCTCCGGTGTGGGTTCCGGTGTCGGCGCAGCTGTCGGCTCTGGCGTGCCTGTTTCGGAAGGTTCCGGCGTCGAGGTGGACTTCGGTGTCGGTTCCGGTGTGGAAGTTGACTTCGGCGTCGGTGTCGGCGTCGGATACGGGTTGTAGCTCGGCGTCGGCGCAGCGCTCGGTCTGCCGCTGTCATGGATTTCCTTTTCGGAATATGACGTTCTGGAAACCGCCGGTGCGGAATATCCTTCAGCTGCGGACCAGCTGACATCAGCCGGCTGCACGAGTTCAGCTTCTTCCATCAGGTTGCGCTGGATGAAGTCTCTGTTGTCCTTGATGGAGCCGTTGTACAGACGATAGATCCAAAGGTCCATCTTCAGTGACTCATTCCACAGCGAGGAAGCGTATCCGTAGATACGGGAATTGACGATATCGAAGATGCCTGCGATGTTGCCGGGGTTGTAGTATCTCTTGACCTTGCCCATCGCGTAGCTGATGAAGTTGACGACCTGGGAGGTGGACATGTTGATCTTGATGTTCTCGCCTGCCGCGTCAAGAATTCTCAGATATGTATTCGGATCACGGGTTGCCATGACCTTGGAGATGATCTGGGAAATGACTTCCTGCTGGTGGCGCTGGCGGGCAAAGTCACCATCCGGGAACGCATGTCTTTCACGGACGAAGCCGAGTGTGCGCTGTCCGTCAAGATGCTGGTTGGGACCTTCCTCCAGGCGGATGACAACGAGTTCATCCGTATTGACATCCCAGCACTGGGCGTCAAAGGATTTCGTGATATCCACATCCACGCCGCCGACTGCGTCAACGACCTGGATGACGGATTTGAAATTGAATTCGACGGTATAGTCGATATCAATGCCGGTCAGCTTTTCAACGGTGTTGACCAGGCAGGATTCCGAGCTTGCGTGGGCAGCGTTGATCTTGTTGGATCTGCCGCCGTAACATGTGATCGGCACGTAGGAGTCACGGGCGATCGATGTCATCGTGATACGCATCGAGACCGGATTGACGGAGATCAGAATAATCGCATCCGCCAGGCCCTGGTTCTCACCGGAAAGAAGGACGGTAAACGGTTCCTTCGTCAGGTCTTTCTCGACGCCGTCATCATTTTTGGTTGTATAGCTTTCCTTGAAGGACAGCAGGGTTGTCGTATCATCGATGTACGGCTGCAGTCCCTCATCGTTTGCCAGAATGGACCAGTACATGGTCGGCAGGATCGCGCAGTCCACGGATCCGTCGATCAGCGCCATGAATGTATCCGCATAGCTGAGGTATTCCACAAGCTCTGCCTTGATGCCTTCGTTTTCCAGCTTCTTGATGCCGAGCTCGGCATTCTTTGTTTCGGTCGTATAGCCGACACGGCGTCCGTTCAGATCAGCCAGGTCCATGATCGGCGCACCGCTTGTGCCGCTGTACAGCACAAGGGACGTGTTGACATCCTCGGTAATCGTCGTGTCTGTGATCTGATTGATATTGGTATCCACTCTCGTCAGCACATAGCCGGCATAGCCGCCTGCCAAAGTGCAGATTGCCAGTGTGATGGCGGAAAGGATCCTGACAAATTTCTTCTTTGTGCGCACCGCAAGCAGAACAAGCAGATCGATGATGACCATGATGATCATCGCGCCGATATTGATGCGCTTGAAGATGTCCTTGCTTAAAGCGGCGTAGCGGGTTGTATAGAACAGTTCAAAGATGACTGCGAGGTTCACGATAACAGCCGCGCATGTCAGGATGATATTCTGCCTGATCGGATATTTCTTCTTCGGATGAAGAGGTTCATTCATGTGATTCTGTGTCAACCTGGCTCACCTCCTGTCCGATGGCTGCGATTTCCCATCTTCCGTTATTGTTAACAACTGTGAAAACAGCGCTCTTCTGCATCTGTGACGTATCCATGGACGTTTCAGTACCGTATTCCCAGTTTGCCTTTACCGTATATGCCTCAAGAGAAACGGGATTGCCGTCTTCTCCGGTGATTTCATACGCAGCGCTTACTGCCGGTTCCGCAGTGACGCTTGTGACTTCAATCAGCTTGTCCCTGCCGTACTGCGTGATGTACAGGTCCATATCCTCATAGAAGTTCCAGAGGGAATATTCCGCGAAGTTTGCGGACATCGGTGTGTAGATATACTGCATCCCGCCGATATCATAGTTTCCGTCTTTGTTGGTCCATGTATAGTATTCCGTCACAAAGCACTTTGTCAGCGCTTCTGAGATTTTAGCCGGATCCTGAGCTGTAATCGCACTGTTCAGTTCCCTGAAGCTGTCTTTGTTAATCTGGGTGGAGTTGTTTCCGATAGTATAGAAGTCATTGTGAAATTCATTGACTGTTTCAGTATCCGTATCATCACCGGCAAGTGTTTCTCCTTCACCTGCGTTCGTATGTGAAATCTGCCACAGATTCCAGATAAAAGCCCCCGCTGTCAGCGGAATCATACAAAGAAGCACGATAATCAGCCAGTTATTGATCTTTCTGTATTTGCGTCTTGTCTCTTTTGTACTCAT
>ONSK01000136.1 GCA_900320455.1 uncultured Erysipelotrichaceae bacterium
CATGAACAGAGAAGAACTGGTAAATGAGGCATTCAAGGCGATGGAGAATGCCTATGCCCCGTATTCGAACTATCACGTCGGAGCTGCGCTCCTGACGGATGACGGTACCGTATTCTGGGGTGCCAATATTGAAAACGCTTCTTTCGGCGGCACGAACTGCGCTGAGCGCAGCGCTGTCTTTGCGGCATATTCCCGCGGCTACCGGAAGGAAAATATCAAGGCTCTTGCGATCGTCAGCGACGGCGACAGACTGTGCGGACCGTGCGGCATCTGCCGCCAGGTTCTCAGCGAACTGATCGAACAGGATACGCCGATCTATCTGAGCAATCACAAGGACAATATGGATACATGCATCCGCGAGCTGCTTCCGATGCAGTTCACGATCGAGGACGTGATCCGATGAAGAGCGGATTCGTAGCCATTGCCGGCCGTCCCAATGCCGGAAAAAGCACGCTGATCAATGCTCTTGTCAATGAGAAAATCGCGATCGTCTCCGATCGTCCGCAGACGACAAGATCAGAGATCCGCGGCATTCTGACAAGCGAGGACAGCCAGATCATCTTCACCGACACACCGGGTATCCACAAGGCCCAGCAGCGTCTAGGCGTGCGCATGAACAAGCAGGCGGCCGATGTCATCCAGGGTGTCGATCTGATCTATCTGGTTGTGGATGGAAGTGTTCCTTACGGAAAGGGAGATGCCTTTGTTCTGAAGATGGTTGAGAATACCGGTCTTCCGGTATTTCTGATCCTGAACAAGTGCGACAAGATGTCACAGGAAAAGATCCTGAAGAATCTGAAATCCTGGCAGGACCGTTTTGATTTCGCGGAATACTTCCCGATTTCCGCGAAGTTCGGCAGATCCTTTGAAGATCTGATCGAAACAACGAAGAAATACCTGCCGGAAGGAGATCTGCTGTATCCGGCAGAGATCGTCAGCGACGGTGCCGAGAACTTCCGCATCGCTGAGTTGATCCGCGAAAAGGTGCTCAGATGCACCGAGGAAGAAATTCCCCACGCCGCTGCTGTCAAGATTGAGAACAAGGAATTCCGCCGCAAGGCATGTTATATCCAGGCAGCCATTCTCGTTGAGAAACAGAGCCAGAAGGGAATCATGATCGGCAAACAGGGTGCGATGCTCAAGAAGATCGGAACCCTGGCAAGAGATGACATCGAAAAGCTTCTCGGCATGAAGGTGTATCTTGAACTGTTCGTCAGAGTGGAAGATGAATGGCGTTCCCGTGATGCCCGCATCAGTGAATACGGCTATGGAGGAGACCTGTTCGATGAATGATACTGTCACCGGACTGATTCTGAAACAGTCGGATTACAGAGAGGCGGACGTGCTTCTGACAGTGATGACAGCTGAATACGGAAAGCTGTCTTTTATTGCCTCAGGCGCAAGAAAGATGACCAGCAAAAATGCCGGATCCATTCTTCCCTATACAGAAGCGGAGATCCATTATGATCACCGTCCGGGAAAGACGATCTTCCGGCTGAAGACCGCAAGAACAAAACAGCTGTTCCGCCGTCTTCATGAAGACCTGGTGATTTCCGCCGCAGCCGGAACGGTATGCGATCTCTGCGATGCCTTCTGCATGAGCGGTGAAATTGAGAATTCCGACAGACAGTATGAACTTCTGGCCAATGCTCTGAAGCAGCTGAACGACGGGAAAGATCCCGTCACGGTGAGCGGCCTTTACGCTGTCGGAATGATGGAGCTGTTCGGCATTGCGCCGGACGTTGACGAGTGCGTGCGCTGCTTCAGCACCACTGTTTCCGCTGTTTCTGCCAGGGACGGGGGTTTTCTCTGCGCGGAGTGCGCAGGCAGGGAAGGCATCGAGCTTTCCTCAAAAGAAAGACTGAAACGGTTCCGCCTTGCGGTAAAGGCCGGACCGGAGCGGTTTGAAATTGTTGAACAGGCAGGCGGAATGAAGCCGGAGGACCTGGCGCTTCTGATCGAAATGATCAGAATCCATGCCGGTGTGCAGATCCGCTCATTTTCCTTTTTTTACAGCCTCATCTCCATTGAATGAGGATTTGGTTAGTGCTATACTACGAAAGATTACGGTTATATTTTTTAGGAGGAAGCTTTTAAATGGATAAGACATTCGATCTGATCGTATCACATGCGAAAAATACAGGATTTGTTTTCCAGGGTTCTGAGATCTACGGCGGTCTGAGCAACACGTGGGATTTCGGTCCGTACGGCGTTATGCTGAAAGACAATATCAAGCGTGCCTGGCAGAAGAAATTCATCCAGGAAGACCCGAACAACGTTGAAATTCAGGCTGCGATCCTGATGAATCCGAAGGTCTGGGAAGCTTCCGGCCATCTGAAGGGATTCTCTGATCCTCTGATGGACTGCCGTCAGTGCAAGACACGTCACCGCGCTGACCAGCTGATTGAAAACTGGTCTGAGGGAAAAGTGACATGCGAAGGCTGGTCCAATGAACAGATGGAAGCATATATCAAGGAAAATCATATTCCCTGTCCTGACTGCGGCGCGCATGACTTCACGCCGATCCGTCAGTTCAACCTGATGTTCAAGACATTCCAGGGAACACTGGAAGACGCCAAGAGCACAATTTATCTGCGTCCTGAAACAGCGCAGGGTATGTTTGTCGACTTCAAGAATGTGCAGCGCGCATACCGCAAGAAGCTGCCGTTCGGCATCGGCCAGATCGGCAAATCTTTCCGTAATGAAATCACACCGGGCAACTTCATCTTCAGAACACGTGAGTTCGAGCAGATGGAAATGGAATTCTTCTGCGCTCCGGGCACAGATGATGACTGGTTCCCTTACTGGCGTAATTTCTGCATGGAGTGGATCCTCAGCCTCGGCGGAAATCCGGAGAATCTCCGTTTCCGCGATCATGAGAAGGAAGAACTCAGCTTCTACTCCAAGGCAACAACGGATATCGAATACAGATTCCCCTGGGGATGGGGCGAACTGTGGGGCATCGCCGACCGTACGGACTATGACCTGACACAGCATCAGATCACATCCGGCAAGGATATGTCCTATCTTGATCCGACAACAAACGAGAAGTTCATTCCGTATGTTGTTGAACCGGCAGTCGGTGTTGAAAGACTGTTCTTCATGTTCTTTACCGATGCCTATGATGAAGAAATTCTCGAAAGCGGCGACAAGCGTGTTGTCATGCGCTTCTCACCGGTACTTGCGCCTGTCAAGGCTGCCATCCTTCCGCTCAAGAAGAAGGACCACGGCGAAAAGGCGCAGGAGATCTACAAAGATCTCTCATATGATTTCTCTGTTCAGTATGACGAGTCCGGTTCCATCGGCAAGAGATACCGCCGTATGGATGAAATCGGCACACCGTACTGCATTACAGTAGATGATCAGACACTCAGTGACGGCACCGTAACGATCCGCTACCGTGATTCCATGGAACAGGAGCGTATGACAGTGGAAGAAGTCAGAGCGAAGATCTGTGCCGAGATCCGCTTCTGATAATCTGAAAGGTAAGAATGGTCAGAATCAGTGAAGAAGAAATCAACGCCATCAGAGAACGTGCGGATATCGCGGACGTCATCGGCCACTATCTGCAGGTGCAGAGGCAGGGCAAAATCTACAAGGCTGTCTGCCCGTTTCATGATGACCACAGTCCTTCACTGAATATCAATCCCGAACTGAAGCTGTACAAATGCTTCGTATGCGGCGCCGGAGGAAATGTTTTCACATTCGTGCAGCGGTATGAGAACGTTTCGTTTCCGGTGGCAGTCGGCAGAGTCGCATCTCTTGCCGGCATCCCGCTTTCCGTTCAGCCGGAGGCAGAACAGAAGCCGCGTGATCCGCACCGGGAAAACCTTTACAAAGTACTGAATGAGACGATCCGCTTCACCATGTATCAGCTGGATACGGGAGATGCCGGAAGAGAGCGTGAATACCTCGAGAAAAGAGGACTGAACGCCGATGTCCGTAATGTATTCAATATCGGATACAACCCGGGCTCAGACAGCCTCTGCCGCTTCCTGCATGCCAAAGGGTATGAGGACAGGGATATCGTCTCGTGCAATGTCGGAAGGATGAGCGAAAGCGGAATGCATGATGTGTTCTATGACCGCATCACCTTTCCGATTCATGATGAAAACGGCAATCCGATCGGCTTCAGCGCCAGAACGCTGGATCCGGAGAATCCGTCAAAGTACATCAATACAACAGAAACAGAACTGTTCACCAAAGGTGACATCGTATACAACTATCACCGGGCAAGGACAACCGCGCGTCATGAGGGAAAGGTATACGTCTGCGAAGGCGTGACCGACGTCATCGCACTGTACAGAGCCGGAATCAAAAACGCGGTATGCACGCTGGGTACTTCCTGCACGCCGCATCAGATCAGACTGCTCAAAGGCATGGCAGCGAAAACGGTCTTCTGCTATGACGGCGACAACGCCGGCCAGGCAGCGACCTACAGAGCCGCGAAGATGCTTGCGGCAGAAGGCTGTGAAGTGCTGATCGTCAGAAACAGAACCGGTCTTGATCCGGATGAGATCATTACGAAGAACGGTCCGGAAGCACTCAGGGAAATGCTGAAACAGGAAATGACATGGATGGAATTCGTTCTGTCCTATTTCCAGTCCCGCACCAACATGGAAAGCTATCTTGAGAAAAAAGAGATGGCCGAGAAGGTGATGGCGGAGATCAACAGCCTGAATGATGAAGTGGACAGAAGGTACTTCACCGAACAGCTCTCGCAGATGACAGGTTTCCATCTGGAAGCCGAAGCGGTGAAAAAGCCGCAGCCGGTAAAATCCCTGCAGACAGTCAGAGTCGTCAGCGGCATTGAGAAGGCGGAGGAGATGATCCTGAAGATGATCATGCATTCGCCGGCCGCCGCAAGACGCTTTGAAGAAGAGCTCGGATTTCTGACCGGCAGCGTGCGGCAGAGGGCAGCGATGCTGATACTGGATTCCATGCACCGCACATCAAAGGCGGATCCTTCCGCCCTGATCGATGAGACAGATGATGAGGAAGTGCGCAGCCTGATCAGTTCCCTGGCATATGAGAACGATACGGCATACGATCCGAAAGTGATGGACGGTGCCCTGAGAAGAGTAAAAATAGAATCACTCACCCGTGAAGCGGATGCGTATAAAGAACAGCTGAAGACAGAGCTGAACAATGAAACGCGTGAGCTGATTCTGAACAGATACAGCGATTGTATCAGAGAGTTACGGAGGTATATAGATGAAGAAAACGACAACAGAAACTGAAACAAAGAAGACAGCGGCGAAGAAGACTGCCGCAAAAGCCGAAACTGCAGAAAAGAAGAAGACCGTGAGAAAGACCTCCGCGACCGAAGAAACGGTCAAACCGGCTAAGAAGAAGACTGCTGAAAAACCGGCAGAAAAGGAGACTGCGAAGAAGAAAGCATCCGCCAAGGCTGAAGCAGCTCCCGCAAAGAAGACCGTTAAGGAAAAGGCCGCTCCGGAAAAGAAGCCGGCAAAGGCAAAAGCCGCAAAGAAGGAAACAGCTGAAAAGGAACCTGTCAAAAAGGCAGCGAAGAAGGCTGAACCTGCGGTCAAGGAAGAAGCTCCTAAAAAACGTACAGCAAAGAAAAAGGCTGAGGAACCGGCCGCAGAACCTGTTTTGGAAATTGTCGAAATCGAGGAAGCACCTGTCAGAGAAGCCATTCCGGCAGGCCTTGGACTGAGAGAAAAGAAAACAGTCATCGAAGTCTACAAGAAAGACGGCAAGCACAAGGTTCTGAAGAATCTGGATGAACTGAAGGAAGAATACCGCTATGTTTTCAAGGCGGACGGTGTTGTCTATCAGAAGGATGTCATGGCATCCCTGGAACATCTTGATCTGAATGATGAAGACATGGACAACCTCTGGGACTGGTTCAATGAAGAAGGAATCAAGATCCAGGAAGACGAAGATATCGTTGAGATGACCGGTACCGATGATGACATCGATATGATCGATGACGATGATCTCGGCGATGAGGACACGGATGAACCGAGAGATGACGATGATACATTCGATTCTTTCCAGATTCCCGATCTCAACGCCTACACAAGATCCGCATCCGTACAGCTGAATGACCCGGTCAAAATGTATCTGAAGGAAATCGGACGCGTACCGCTTCTGAAACCGGAGGATGAACCGGAAATCGCCAGAAGAATCGAAGCAGGTGATGAGGAAGCCAGAAACATTCTGATATCATCCAACCTCCGTCTTGTGGTATCCATCGCCAAGAAATATGTCGGCCGCGGCATGCTGTTCCTGGATCTGATCCAGGAAGGAAACATGGGTCTCGTCAAAGCCGTTGAAAAATTCGATTATAGAAAGGGCTTCAAGTTCTCCACATATGCGACATGGTGGATCAGACAGGCAATTACCCGTGCCATCGCCGACCAGGCAAGAACGATCCGTATTCCGGTTCACATGGTTGAAACGATCAATAAACTGACACGTGTGCAGAGACAGCTCGTGCAGGAACTCGGCCGTGATCCTTCCGCTGAAGAAATCAGTGCAAGAATGGACGGCATCTCACCTGAGAAGGTGCGTGAGATCCAGAAGATCGCTCTTGAACCTGTCTCCCTGGAAACCCCGATCGGTGAAGAGGATGACTCCCACCTCGGAGACTTCATTGAAGACAAGGAAGCACTGAGCCCTGACCAGTACGCATCCAACCAGCTGCTGAAGGATGAAATCAACAACGTTCTCAGCGGACTGACAGACCGTGAGGAAAAGGTTCTCCGCCTGCGTTTCGGTCTGTATGACGGACGTACAAGAACACTTGAGGAAGTCGGAAGAGAATTCAACGTCACCAGAGAGCGTATCCGTCAGATCGAGGCAAAAGCGCTCAGAAAGCTGAAGCATCCGACACGTTCCAAGAGACTGAAGGATTTCTTCGATAAATGAGAAACCTGAGACTTGAAAAAATCGCAGATATGGTAATGAAGGGTGTGACCGCTGCCGACATCGGCACGGATCACGCTCTTCTTCCTGTTATGCTCATCGAGCGGAAGAAATGCGAGAGGGTATATGCCTGCGACATCGCCGAAGGACCGCTGAAAAGCGCAGAGCGGACCGTGCGCAATGCCGGTTTATCAGAGCAGATCGAACTGATTCTCTCTGACGGTTTTGTGAATGTTCCGCGTGATGCGGACTGCGCCGTGCTGGCCGGGATGGGCTATTATACGGCAGCCGGCATTCTCGAAAGGGCAACGGAAAGACTCTCGTCCTTCCGTCAGATCATTGTGGAAGTCAACCGCAATGTGAAAGAGATGCGCCAGTGGATCAGCGAACACGGATTTACCATCACTGATGAAGCCGTCGTCAGTGAGCGCGGCTTTGACTACATCATCATTTCTTTCAATACACAGGGGCATGTGCCGTATACGGAACGCGAACTGGAATGCGGTCCGGTACTGATCGAAAAGAACAGTCCGGAATTCCGCGGCTACTGCGTCCGGCAGTTAACAGCACTGGAAAGCATTCTTGCGAAGCAGACCAGGGAAACGGAGAACAGCAGGATGCTGAAGCACAGAGCGGAAATCTGGCGCAGTGTTTATGAAGAAGCAGAGAATACGAAAACAGCCGGGTCAAAATGATCCGGCTTTATCGCAGAAAAAAACCGTCGTTGGACAGACGGCTGATTTCCAATATCTGACTGTATCAGTTACTGAATAGAATTGACTGCTTTAGCAAGTCTGGACTTCTGGCGGGCAGCGTAGTTATCTTTCTTGATATTAGCCGCAACAGCCTTGTCAAGTGCCTTGTTTGCTTCATTATATGCAGCGACAGCAGCTTCTTTGTCATTAGCGGCAACAGCTTCGAGAACCTTCTTGATTGCTGTCTTCAGCTGACTTTTCTGACCTGTCCTAGCATTCTGTCTCTTCAGATTTGTAAGCGCACGCTTCTTCTGGGACTTGATGTTTGCCATGAACACACCTCCTGTTTCATTCCAAGCAACAGGAATTATAGCAATAACGTATGTAAATTGCAATGATAATTGTGAAATAGTAAGGTATAATGACTGACAGACAAGGAGGCAGAGTTTTATGAAACCTCGTATTATTTTTTTTGGAACACCGAAATTCGCCTGCGCGATCCTGCAGGAGCTGATTGATGAGAAACAGAATATCGTCGCTGTCGTCTCACAGCCCGACAAGCCCGTCGGCAGAAAAAAGGTGATTGAGAAAACGCCTGTGCACCAGCTTGCGGAAGAAAACGGAATTCCCGTCGTTCAGCCGGCAAAGCTGCGCAGTGAGACAGAATCCGTTCTTGCCTATGAACCGGATCTGATCATCACCTGCGCGTACGGACAGTTTGTTCCGGAAAGTATCCTGAAAGCACCCCGTTACGGGTGTCTGAATATACATCCTTCGCTTCTTCCGAAATACCGCGGCGGCGCCCCGGTGCACAGAGCTGTCATGAACGGCGATGCAGAAACCGGCGTATGCCTGATGGAAATGGTGAAGGCGATGGATGCCGGTGCGGTATATGCCTGCTGTAGAACACCGATCACACCGGATATGACAACAGAAGAGCTGAATCTTGTTCTGGAAAAGGACGCGGCTGCTCTGCTCAGAGAGAATCTGCCGCTGTATCTTGAAGGAAAGCTGACACCGCAGGAACAGGATGAGTCACAGGTTGTTCTTGCGCCGAATATCAGCCGGGAAGAAGAATTTGTCCGCTTTGCGGAAGAAGACGTTCATACGGCATACAATCACATCCGCGCTCTGATCGACTGGCCGATTGCCTGCGGCACGATTGGCGGAAAGCGGATCAAATTCTATCGGGCACGCATGGAAGAATGCGCGCATGATCAGGCTCCGGGTACTGTAACCGGCTTTGAAGAGGGTGCGATGAAGATCGCTGCCAAAGGCGGATACATCAAGGTCCTGGAACTGCAGATGGAAGGCAAAAACCGCATGAAGGCTTCAGATTTCGCCAACGGCGCAGGACGCGGCCTGATCGGGAAAGCATTTGACTGAGGAGTTTCTTTATGGATCAGAAGAATATCAGAAATTTCTGCATCATTGCCCACATTGACCATGGCAAGTCCACACTGGCAGACAGGATCCTCGAGATGACGGATACCGTCCAGGCCAGGGATATGAAGTCACAGATCCTCGATGAGATGGATCTGGAAAGAGAGCGCGGCATCACCATCAAGCTGAATGCCGTACAGCTCAAATACCACGCCGATAACGGCGAGGACTATACGTTCAACCTGATCGATACGCCAGGCCACGTCGACTTTACCTATGAAGTATCGAGATCCCTTGCGGCTTGCGAAGGCGCTGTTCTTGTCGTGGATTCCACCCAGGGCGTGCAGGCGCAGACGCTTGCCAACACCTATCTTGCGCTGGACAACGATCTTGAGATCGTTCCCGTCATCAACAAGGTTGACATGATGAATGCCCGTCCCGATGTCACAAAGCATGAGATTGAGGACATCATCGGTCTTGACTGCAGCGACGCGCCGCTAATCAGTGCCAGAACAGGCGAGAACGTCCATGATGTTCTGGAACAGATCGTTCATAAGATCCCGGCTCCCTCAGGAGATCCGGAAGCACCGCTGCAGGCGCTTGTCTTTGACTCCTTCTATGATTCCTACAGAGGCATCATCGCTCTTGTCAGAGTTCGTGAAGGAAGAATCCGTCCGGGCGACAAAATCCGCTTCATGGCAACCGGTGCCCAGTACGATGTCATTGAGACAGGTATCCGCAATCCGCGTGAAGTAAAGACAGATATGCTGCAGGCAGGCGATGTCGGCTGGTTCGCCGCCAGCATCAAGTCCATCCAGCACGTCCGTGTCGGTGATACCGTGACAAACGCGGATCGTCCGGCAGCTGAGCCGCTGGCCGGCTACCGCAGACTGAATCCGATGGTTTACTGCGGTCTGTATCCAAGCGACGCAGCCAAATACGAAGATCTCCATGAAGCCCTCGACAAGCTGAAGCTCAACGATGCTTCGCTGCAGTATGAGGCGGAAACATCCCAGGCCCTCGGCTTCGGATTCCGCTGCGGCTTTCTCGGACTTCTGCACATGGACGTCATCCAGGAACGTCTGGAACGTGAATACAACCTCGATCTGATCTGCACGGCGCCTTCGGTTATCTATCACGTCTATCTCAAGGACGGAACGATGCTGCCGATTGACAACCCGGCAAAGATGCCGGATGCCTCCAAGATTGATCATGTTGAGGAACCGTATGTCAGAGCCGAAATCATGGTACAGGAAGAATTCATCGGTCCTGTCATGGAGCTCTGTCAGAACAAGCGCGGCATCTACCGCACGATGGAAGTCATCGATACCGGCAGAAACACGATCACATATGAACTGCCGCTTTCAGAGATCATCTACGATTTCTTTGACCGTCTGAAATCGTGCACAAAGGGATATGCTTCACTCGATTACGATCTGATCGGCTACCGCAAGGAAGACCTGGTCAGAATGGATATTCTGCTCAACGGGGAAACGGTTGACGCTCTTTCCGTCATCGTGCACCGCTCGGAAGCGTACAAGCGCGGCAGCGGCATCACGATCCGTCTGAAGGAACTCATTCCCAAGCAGCAGTTTGAGATTCCCGTGCAGGCTGCCATCGGCGGAAAGGTCATTGCCCGCACGAATATCAAATCACTCCGCAAAAACGTCCTGGCGAAATGCTACGGCGGCGATATCTCCAGAAAGAAGAAACTGCTTGAAAAGCAGAAAGAGGGAAAGAAGCGCATGAAAGAAGTCGGATCTGTGGTAATTCCCCAGGAAGCGTTCATGTCTGTTCTTTCAATGGATGATGACCCCAAAAAGTAATACGCCGCAAAGCCTGTATCTCCATGTCCCGTTCTGCCGCACGATCTGCAGCTACTGTGACTTCTGTCATACGGTATACCGCAGAGAGAGGGCAGAGACATGGCTGAATGCGCTGAAAGAAGATCTTTCTTCAAGAAACATACCTGCTTCCTCACAGAAGACGGTATACATCGGCGGCGGCACACCGACCTGCCTGGACGCGGATCTGCTGGACAGACTGCTTTCGATGCTTGATTTCTGCATCGGTGAAAACTGTGAATATACCGCAGAGGTCAATCCGGAAACACTGGATCAGGAAAAGGCACAGATCATGGCAGCGCACGGCATCACGCGGGCAAGCATCGGCTTTCAGACAGACAATCCGCGTCTTCTGAAGATGATGAACCGTCATCATACAGCGGAAACCGTCAGAGAAAGCATGGAGCTGCTTCATGAAAACGGCATTGCGGACATTTCGCTTGATCTGATGTATTCACTTCCCGGGCAGACGATGGAAGATCTGAAACAGGCAGTGCATACCGCGGTATCCTTTGATCCGGATCATCTCTCACTGTATTCCCTGACCATTGAGGAAAACACTGTCTTTGGTAAAAAGGGATTCCAATCCCTGGATGAGGATACGGAAGCTGACATGTATGAATGGATCTGCGATACGCTTCCGGAATACGGATATGAGCAGTATGAGATCTCCAATTTCGCAAAGCAGGGACATGAATCCAGACATAATCTTGCCTACTGGCACTATGATGATTTCTACGGAATCTCCTGCGGGGCAAGCGGAAAGGAAAACGGCGTCCGCTATGACGTTGTCAGGAATCTCGATGAATATATCCGTGATCCCGGCAGAAGAGAAGACATTGTTCTTGACAAAAAAGACAGGATGTTTGAAACGGTCATGATGGGACTGCGTCTGAAGAAAGGTGTATCCCTGAAGCTCTTTGAGGAGCGCTTTGGAATACCGCTGAAAGAAGCGATGCCGGTTTCTTCAAGACTCTCGGAAGAAGGCCTGCTGGAATGGCATGACGGGTATCTGAGATGTACGGACAGGGGATATCCTGTTCTCAACAGCATTCTGGTGGAGTTTCTGGATTGATGAGGACCGCACCGGATGATAGAATCAAAAGCATATGAGGTAATCAGATGGCACAGAAACTGAAAAAATCAAAGCAGAAACCGCGCAGCCAGCGTTCCATTGAAATGGAACAGGAGCGTCTGGCGGCGATTGAAGAATACGAAAAGATGGAAGGCGCAAGAAAGCGCAAGGCAGCCAGTATGGGCAGAATGATGCTGTCATATTATTCCGCTGCGATGGCAATCCTGTCACTGCTTGTCGATTACATGGGAATCATCGGCATTGTCGCTGTTGTTCTCGGTGTTCTCGGCATCCGCCAGATCAAAAACAAGCGCAGCACGGAATTCTACGCAGCTGCGGCAGGTATCGCTCTCGGCGCCCTCAGCCTGATCATCCAGGTATACAGACTGATTCTGTATCTCAATGCCTGAAATCTCTTGCAATCAGGATGCAGGAATGATATTCTGAATTAGCTTTCAGTCTGGGGTATTTGCATCCTCAGCGGTATTCTCGGTCTGAAACGTCATACAGAAAGAAAGAGGAAAAAAAGATGTTAACAAAAGAAACGATTGCTGAAATCACAAAGCAGTACGGCCGCAAGGCAGGCGACACAGGTTCCGTTGAAGTCCAGGTTGCTCTTCTGACAGCACAGATCAACGCCCTGACAGATCACATGAAGGCCAACAAGAAGGACCATTCTTCCAACCGCGGTCTTCTGAAGATGGTAGGACGCAGAAAGCAGCTTCTTGAATACCTCAAGAGGAAGGATATCAACCGTTACCGTGATCTGATCACAAGCCTCGGTCTGAGAAAGTAATCATTCTGAAGAAACAGCATGAATCCATGCTGTTTTTTTCATCCTTCCATATCACTTGTTTTTGAGGATTGAATCCATTATCATTCGGTATAGGCGGAAAACAATGAGCTATATTGAATTCAGAAATGTGACAAAAACCTACCATGTCGGTGAGGTCGATATCAGCGCTCTCTCGGGAGCTTCCTTCTCGGTGGAGAAGGGTCAGTTCGTCATCATTGCCGGTGCCAGCGGCGCAGGCAAAAGCACAATCCTGAATATCCTGGGAGGAATGGATACCGCCACCTCCGGCGATGTGATCGTTGACGGCATGCATATCGACGGCATGAATGAAAAAGAGCTGACGGATTACCGCCGTTTTGACATTGGTTTTGTGTTCCAGTTCTACAACCTTGTACAGAATCTGACGGCAGTGGAGAACGTTGAACTCGCGACGGAGATCTGCCGTGATCCGCTGGATCCCCGCACGGTTCTGGAACAGGTCGGACTCGGTGAGAGAAAAGATAACTTTCCTTCCCAGCTTTCCGGCGGTGAGCAGCAGCGCGTTGCCATTGCCAGAGCGCTCGCCAAGAATCCCAGACTTCTGCTGTGCGATGAACCGACCGGAGCGCTGGACTACGTGACCGGCAAGCAGATTCTGAAGCTATTGCAGGATATGTCCCGCCAGCTTCAGATGACGGTCATCGTCATTACCCATAACCTTGCGATCTGCCCGATGGGAGACAAGGTCCTGCGCGTCAAGAGCGGCAGGATCATCAGTGAAACCGTCAATGAACATCCGGCAGATATTTCGGAGATCGAATGGTGAAACTGCACCGCACCCTGAGCAAAAACATACTGAGGCTGATTCGCCGCACAAAAGGACGGTTCTTTGCAATTACTGCGATCGTCACTTTAGGTGTGGCATTTTTTGTCGGTGTTTCCGCGACATCGCTTGTCATGGACACCAGCGTGGACAGATACATGGATGATCTGTCACTGAAGGATATCACGATCTATTCCAACTACGGATTTGATGAAGCGGATGTGGAAGCAGTGAGGAATGTGGAAGGCGTGCGGTATGCGGAAGGTGCCTACTTCACCGATGTGACAGCTTCCTACGGCAACGTCTCAGCTGTCACCCGCGTGCATTCCTACAACGAAAACAGTAAGATCAACCGCTTTGTTCTGAAAGAGGGAAGGATGCCGGAAAATGAATATGAAGCGCTTGCCGAAGCGGGATCAGATCTGATGCCGGGATTTCCTGTCGGAACGGTTCTTGAAATCTCGATGCCGGACGGCACGGACAATGAGTTTCTCAAGGCAAAGAGAATCACTGTTGTCGGAAATGCGGATACGCCGCTGTATCTGAATGAGACAAAGGAAAACAGCACGCTGTCCAACCAGTACATCCGCACCTTCCTGTATGTGAAGGAGGAAGCGTTTGATTCCGACTGCTGGCTGGAGATCAACGTCCTGAGTGAAGACGGCGAAGCATTTGACGCCTTCTCTGATGAATACTTTGATTATGCCGAAGAAATCCGCATCCGCATTGAGGATCTTTCAGATACACAGCAGAATGTCCGCTACGGCAGATTGAAAGCTGATGCCGAAAAAGAATATGAAGACGGCATGAAGGAATATCTGGATGGACTGGAGAAGTTCAATACCGAAACAGCCGATGCGGAAAAGAAAATCGCAGACAGTGAAAAGCAGATTCAGGACGGTTTTGATGAAATCGCAGCAGCGAAGAGAACGCTGGCAGATTCCGAAAAGCTGACGGATCAGGAATACAGAAAGAATAAGAAAATCATCGATGATGCCTTCAGCCAGATCAAAGACGCCGAGGCAGAAATCGCCTCGTCCGAAAAAGAGCTTGCGGCAGGAGAGAAGCAGGCGGAAGAAG
>ONSK01000197.1 GCA_900320455.1 uncultured Erysipelotrichaceae bacterium
CGCAAAAGAGATTGAACTCGAAGACAAGTTTGAAAACATGGGCGCAAAGCTCGTTTATGAAGTTGCCAACAACACCAACGAGACTGCCGGTGACGGTACAACCACCGCTACCGTTCTTGCCCAGGCAATGATCACATCCGGCCTGAAGGCTGTGGACAAGGGCGCTAACCCGGTTCTCATGAGAGAGGGCATTGACAAGGCTGCCAAGGCAGTCGCAGATGCACTGCTCAACAACTCCCATGACATCAAGACCAGTGCGGATATCCGCAACATCGCAACCGTTTCTTCCTCCAGTGAGGAAATCGGCCAGATCATCGCAGATGCGATGGACAAGGTCGGCAAAGACGGTGTCATCAACGTTGATGAATCCAAGTCCTTCGAGACCGTTCTCGAAATGACCGAAGGTATGCAGTATGACAAGGGCTATGTTTCCCCGTACATGGTCACGGACCGTGACAAGATGGAAGTTACCCTTGAGAATGCGCTGGTTATGGTCACTGACCAGAAGGTCAACACCATCCAGGACATCCTGCCGGTACTCGAGGAAGTTGTTAAGGCAAACCGTGCACTCCTCATCATTGCGGATGACTATGACAACGAAGTCATGAGCACCCTCATCATCAACAAGCTCCGCGGCACCTTCAATGTTGTTGCGACAAAGGCTCCGGGCTTCGGCGACAACTCCAAGAACCAGCTTGCGGATATCGCAGTCATGACCGGTGCAAACTTCTTTGCAAAGGATCTCAATGCGAATCTCGCAGATATGAAGGTCTCTGATCTTGGCTCTGCCAAAAAGATCGTTGTCGGCAAGGACAAGACCACGATCATCGGCGGCAAGGGCAAGAAGGCAGATGTTGCGGCGCGTGCAGAAGAGATCAAGAATGCAATCGAGCACACCACATCTGATTATGACAAGAAGAAGCTCATGGAGCGTCTTGGCAAGCTCACAAACGGTGTTGCGCTGATCAAGGTCGGTGCGACAACCGAGACCGAGCTCAAGGACAAGAAGCTGCGTATTGAGGATGCCCTCAACGCCACAAAGGCTGCGGTTGCGGAAGGTGTTGTCTGCGGCGGCGGTCTGGCACTGATCCAGGCATACCTGGGCGTCAGGGACACTCTGAAGTCCGACATCACAGACGTTCAGCGCGGTATCAACGTCGTGCTCGAAGCTCTGAAGGAACCTGTCATGCAGATTGCTGAGAACGCTGGCTTCGACGGCAACGAGATCCTCGAAAAGACACTCGCTGCCAAGGAGAACGAGGGCTTCAACGCCAAGACAGGCGAATGGGTCAACATGTTCGAAAAGGGCATCATCGATCCTACCAAGGTTACAAGAAGCGCGCTGCTCAATGCCGCAAGCATCTCCGGTCTGTTCATTACAACAGAAGCTGCTGTCGCTGAGATTCCTCAGCCGGAACCGGCAGCTCCGGCAATGCCTCAGTATTGATCGGAAACTGAACTGATAACGTAAGAGGAAGCGCCGTTACGCGCTTCCTTTTCTTTCCGTGATGGATGTGTATTCTGTCAATGGTGGAAATTCAAATTTTTTCATGGTAAGGTAAAACATGTGTACATGAGGGGGAAACGCGGTGTTCACAAAAATAAAAGAAAGATTTTTAAACAGAAGATTTCTGACCTTCGGACTGATCGGGGGCTTTAACACCGTACTTGCCCAGGTACTGTACATGGTATTTGTAAAAACCGGCATCCACGTCTCCGCTGCGAGTATTCTCGGAGACGTTCTGTCAATGGTGTCTTCCTATATTCTGAATATGAAATTCACCTACAGACAGAAAATGAGCCTGAAGAGCGCGGCGGCATTCCCGCTGAGCTATCTTCCCGGAACTGCGATTGCGGCTGCGGCTGTATGGATCGTTACGGATGTGCTGAACGGGCCGGAAATCTACGCGAAACTTCTCTCGCTGCCGGTGACGATTCCTCTGAACTACATTGTGATGAGCTTTATTGTCAAAGCCAGCGGAGAAAGAAAAGAGGATGATTGATTCATGGTATTTTCCATTGCCGCAGCGATCCTGTTTCTGATGATCTGTGAAGGAACCGGAATATGGATCCTGGGAACTCTGCATATCGAAAAACATGACTATGCCGCACCGGCCGGAGCTGCGGTTATTTTTTCATTGTTTGAAGTGCTGTTTTTTCCGGTCATGATTCTGAACAGTCCGCCGGGTGTGATCCGGGTCATCGGATATATCGTTCTTGTTCTTGCAGGGGCTTTAACGCTGCTTGAAGTGAGAAAGCTTTCCCGCACGATGCTGAAGCTGGACAACCTGTATGTTCTTGCCGTGCTTGCGCTTTATGCGTTTCTTTGGATCCGCTATCATGATGTTTTTGCCTCGCAGCTGATCAAGGACGCTGCCGGCATTACCGAAATCATGGACAAGGGAACTGCTGACTTCAACGTACTGCAGGGACACAGATTGTTTGAATCCTTTGTCTGCTGGCTGATGAAGGGCAATGCCCGCAATACCCAGCTGATGCTCTGTCTTTCCGCGACCGGAATCGCTTCAATGCTTTCGATGAATATCGTCAACAGCTTCCGGCTGAAGAATCCATGGTTCCGCTTTACGCTGATCAGCTGCGCGCTGTTCTATACGGAGTTCTATCTCTGGCGTATTATCGGTGCGCATCTTGGTTCCAACTGGCGCATCATCTTCACGGCGATGCTGCTGTTTACCGCGTATTCCTGGATGAAGGAAGACAATGAACAGATCAAGTACATGTTCCTGTTTATCATCGGTGCCGGTCTTGCCTGCCACAGCGGATTCCTGATCATATCGATTGAGATCCTGTACTGCTTCGCGGTCTATCTGTTCCGGATTCAGAAGATCCGCTCACTGTTTGATATCACGACGTTCGCGATACCGGTTGTGATCTATCTCTCTGGTCTTCTGATGCAGAGAAGTCCTGCCGGCGGTATTCTGTTGCTTGTTCTCTATACGCTGTTCATTCTGATCCGCTACAAGAGAAGGGTATATACGGCAATCATCGATGCCGAGTATTTCTTCATCGATCATAACCGTGTCATCTTCTATATTGTGATTCCGTCAGTCTTCCTGATCGGTTCTCTGATTCTCAGGTTCCTGATTCCCGGAAGAGGCGTGGAATACGGACTGTATCTGAATTACCTTGTATCCAGTCCGGTTTCCAATATGATTTTCCTGAGCAGAAACGTAATCGATTATATGCTTGATGTATTCCGCATTGCCGGCGCTGTCGTATTTGTGATGAAGGCCGGCGGTATCCGGGAGGACAGGATGATCCGCACGATGCTGATCTGCATGGTGATCTTCTTTGTCAATCCGCTCTGTATGGGAATGCTGACAAGCATTGCCGGCAGAGAGCTGTATGCCTGTGGATTTGAAATCATCTTCAACCCGTTCACAGATATTCTTCTGTTTGTCTGGATCTACCAGATGTGCCAGTGGACGGTTGTCGGACAGTGGATCCTTGAACTGTGCCTGATCGGTTCGGCACTGTTCGGACATATCGGTTCATATGCAGGACTGGCGCAGGGATTATATCCGGAACTTGTCAGTCCGCCGGAAAATGCAGCGGAGGTGCAGCCATGAATGTATACGACTGGGACAATACGATTTACCGCGGAGACTCCACGGCAGGATTTATCAGATACTGCTTTGTGAAGCGTCCGAAATGTCTGCTGAGTCTTCCCAGAACCGCAGTATGCGGTCTTCTGTATGTGCTTCATCTGATGCCGAAGAAGACATTCAAGCAGAACATGTATCATATGTTTACTTACATCAGTGACATGGAATCACTGGTGGAGGAGTTTACCGGATCCCATATGGATCACGTCAAGCAGTGGTATCTGCAGCAGCAGAGACAGGATGACATGGTCATCTCAGCTTCTCCGGAATTCCTGATCGGATCCTTCTGCCGCAGACTCAACATCCGCTATATGATGGCCAGTGTCGTGGATATCAACACCGGTATCTATACCGGTGAGAACTGCCACGGCAGGGAGAAGGTGAACCGCCTGCGTGAAACATATCCGGGAGCGATGATCGATGAATTCTATTCTGATTCACGGAGTGACGCACCGCTTGCCCTTGAGGCAAAGAAAGCCTTTATCGTCAAAGGCGATGAAAGAAAACCATGGTAAATGAAAAGACAGCCGCTTGAAACGGCTGTCTTGTTTATTTGTGTGTCTGATCTGGATCAGCCAGCCATCTGAGCCTGAACAGCTGTGATTGCGATAACGCCGACGATGTCTTCAGCGCTGCATCCGCGGGACAGGTCATTGACAGGTCTTGCGATACCCTGGAGCATCGGTCCGTAAGCTTCAGCCTTGGCAAGTCTCTGAACGAGCTTGTAGCCGCTGTTTCCGCAGTCGAGGTTCGGGAATACGAGAACGTTCGCTCTGCCGGCAACAGGTGAACCAGGTGCCTTGGAAGCTGCGACAGACGGTACGATTGCAGCGTCAACCTGCAGTTCTCCATCGCATACGAGGTCAGGATATTCATTGTGCGCTGCTTCAACAGCTGCGACAACCTTGTCTACCAGAGCGTGCTTTGCGCTGCCCTTGGTAGAGTGGGAGATGAATGCGACATACGGATCTTCGCCTGTCAGTGCCTTGAAGCTGTTAGCACTGTCGTTGGCGATGGCTGCCAGCTGCTCGGAATCAGGATCCTGGTTCAGACCACAGTCAGCGAAGACAAATGTTCCGTTGCTGCCGTATTCGCAGTTCGGTACATCCATTACGAAGAAGCCGGAAACAAGCTTTGCACCTTTTGCTGTCTTGA
>ONSK01000014.1 GCA_900320455.1 uncultured Erysipelotrichaceae bacterium
GTCATGCATACGCCCCAGCCGGCTTCTTTGATCAGTTCCAGGTCGTTGTCCATATCGCCGAAGCCGATGATTTCATCAATCGGGATATTGCAGGAATCCGCGAACTGATGCAGTCCCATGCCCTTGTTTACACGCGGGTCAACGAATTCCACCGTTCCGATGTACGTCTGCACGGTGTTCCATTTCGTTGAAGGATGGGCGTTGACGACTGCCATGATTTTTTCTTCTTTCTCCGGACGGTAGTGCACCTCGATCTTTCCGGTATCCTGGCTGCTGAGCAGATCAATTCCGCCGATCTCAACAATGGACTTGTTGCGGTCGCGGGAATCTCTCATGAAGTCATCCATGCGCAGCGCGCATACGTGATCGTATCCGTTGTGATAAACGATCGCGTTGATATCAAGAGGTGCCATGAATGTCAGGATTTCCCTGACAGTATCTTTATCAAGCATGTAGAAGTGACGGATCTCTTCACCATGGAATTTATCCCAGAGATCGCCGCCGTTCATTCCGATGGCAAAGTCGAAGTCGAAGCTGAGTCCCCACTCTTTGTTTTTATCCAGTGTTCTGTGATCAAGAGGTCTGCCGCTGGCTGGACCGATCAGAACACCCTGTTCATGAAGGCGTTCCAGCGCCTGTCTTGTGCGCGGCAGCATTTCCTTTCCCTTGTTGACGAGTGTGCCGTCAATGTCGGCAACGAATGCGCTCATCTTCTTAATCATGATATTTACTTTTCCGCGTTTCTTCTTTCAATATCCATGATCTTGTCAACACGTCTCTGATGACGGCCGCCTTCAAATTCCGTATTCATGAAAGCATCCGTGATCATCTTTGCCATTTCGATGCCGATGACTCTTGCGCCGTAGCAGATGATATTCGCGTCATTGTGCAGTCTGCTGTAAGTTGCGCTGTAAGGTTCTGAGCATACGCATGCACGGATGCCGCGCACCTTGTTGCAGGCAAGAGAAATACCGACGCCTGTTCCGCAGATGGCAATGCCTCTGTCCACTTCCTTTGCGGCAACGGCATTGGCTACCTTTTCACCCCAGTCGGGATAATCCGTGCTCTCAGATGAATCTGTTCCGTAGTTGATGACTGTGTGGCCCTGGGATTCCAGATATGCCTTGATGTCATTCTTCATTTCGACCGCTGTGTGGTCATTCGCAATTCCGATTTTCATATGTTGTTCTCCTTCATAGTATTCTTCTGCCGTCTGTAGATCAGCCATGCGCCGAACAGCGCCGCGAAGACAGCGATAAACTGCGATGTGGACAGAGAGCCGATAAAGCCTCTGTTAATGTCACCGCGCAGGAATTCAATCATGAATCTGCCGATGCTGTAGAGAATCAAATACCACGCTCCGTTGTCCTCGCTGTGCTTGCCGTGCATCAGATTCCAGTAGAGAACCGCGAAGATCAGGAAGTCGCCTGCCGAGGAGATCAGCTGTGTCGGTATGACAGCCGTATCCAGCGGACACAGGGAATCTGCCGGGAAACGCACGCCGTACCAGGCAGTCGTTTCATGGCCATAGCAGCAGCCGGCGAAGAAGCAGCCGATGCGGCCGAAGCCCTGGGCCATGGGAACCGTGACAATGAGCGTATTCAGATATTTCATAAAATCCCAGTGATGCCATCTGCACCAGATCCATGCCGCGAAAATGCCGCCGAGCACGCCGCCGTAGACAACCCAGCCGCCGCTTCCCAGGACGCTGAGAGGATCTTTCAGAAACTGCGGGAGCACCGTCAGACAGTATGTCAGCTTGGACAGAGCAAAGGCGCATACCAGGATGAAGAAGATCATACTGTCAATGGAGTCTTTTTCCAGATCGAATTTCTCTGCCAGCTTTTCTGCCAGCCAGATGGCTGCCAGCACACCGACTGCGATCATGACACCGTATCCGTGTACTGTCAGAGGGCCGATTTTCAACCAGTCGTTATACATTCGTCAAACCTCCGTGCGATGTCCATTCTATGGCATTTTGGCGCAAAAGAAAAGAAGAGTCATTCTTTGATCTCTTCTTCACTCACTTCTTCCGGCTGACTGACTTCCACAGCCTGCGTTTCGATTGCGTTCTGCTGTTTTGCGGCCTGTTCAAACGCCTTCATGAAGGCATTGAATTTCGCGGCCAGGAACAGCTGTGCTCCGATGTCGCTGACGCCGCAGTAGACAAGACCCGCTCCAATGACCGTAAACAGAACCGTCTGCATCTGTTTTCCGCTCAGCAGGAACATGATGACAAGTCCAAGTGCCACGGAAACAATGCCGAGAACGGCATAGACCGGCGCATGTCTGTAGCCGATGCGCCAGGCAACGACCGCGTTCTGGAATTTGGCAAATCCGCTTGTCACAATGATCAGTCCGAGAATGACCGGCACAAGCGAAGAGATGATGCTCTGCTTGACGATGACCAGGATGCCTGCCGTTATCAGCATGACGCCGACCAGAAATTCATTTCTGAACAGACTGTCTCTGACGTTCAGCAGGAAATAGGTTGTCAGCTGCACGATACCGAACACGCAGAGGCCGATGCCAACGACATAGGCAATCAGATTGGCGCTTGCCTCCGGGAACAGAATCAGCACCACACCAGCCGCGATATACGCAGCACCCAGCAGGATCGCGCTCCATTTGATTTGTTTCAGCATTGTCATTCCTCCTCAGAAAGCCACCTTCAGGTTTTCATTTTCTTCTTCTGTCCGCTCATACAGAGCAAGCGGCTGGAAATGAAACAGTCGGCTTACGATGATTCCCGGAAACCGGGATATCATTTCATCATAGTGTTTCGCTGTCTCATTGTATGTCATTACCGCATGAGCCAGTTTCGGCTTCAGACGCTCAATTTCATTGTACAGGCTGCGGATACCGCTGTCCGCGCGCACCTCCGGATACAGATCCAGTTTCTTTTTCAGCTCTTTCATCATCCTGTCGAGAGATGATTCCGTACGGATCTGATCATTCAGGCTGTTGTCCCCTTCTGCCGCGATCAGCAGCGTTCTTGTCAGATCCGCTTCTTCTTCACCGGCATGAAGGCTGTCCGCGATGCGCAGCAGCTTTTCGGCCTTTTTCTTTTTCTCCGCCGCCGCAGGCATCAGCGCCTGGTATGCGCGCATGGCTGATTTCAGGGCGTGTTCAAACCGTGCTTTCATTAACAGCACCCAGAAAAGACCCAGAATCATCGCTGCACATACTATCCAGAACATCGCTGTACGCCTTTACAGACTCATCATATCACTGAATGCGGATGCTTTGAAACGGGTATCTTCGTTCAGATCATGCAGTGAGTATGATACGATATGGTTCAGGAGATTTCAGAATATGATCAATGTATTGTTTGTTACACCTGTGACAGAAGACAGAAAACAGGAATTTGAAAACATGGACGGCTTTTCCTTTGTGTTCAAAGCTGCGGCTGACGTGACTGAGGATGATGTGAAGGAAGCGGATGCCATTCTCGGCAACCTTCCGCTGAGCCTGATTGAAAAGGCACCCAATCTCAAATGGATTCAGCTGAACAGCGCCGGCGCGAATACATATAAGGATATCCGTTCCGATATCATTCTCACCAACGCTTCCGGTGCCTATGGCGAAGCCATTTCAGAGCATATGCTGGGATGCGTGCTGATGGTGCTGAAGAATCTTGCCCGCTACCTGGAGATGCAGAAGAGCCACGACTGGGAAAACCTCGGATCCGTGAATACCCTCTCCATCACAAAAGTGCTCTCCGTCGGCATGGGAGACATCGGAACATCATTCGCGAAGAAGATGAACGCGCTCGGTGCCGAAGTCTGCGGTGTCAGAAGAAGCATTCATGACAAGCCGGATTACGTCAAAGAACTCTATACGATGGAAGATCTGGACAGGATCCTTCCTGAATTTGATGTTGTCGCATTATCACTGCCGGAAACAGAAGAGACTGTTCACCTGTTTGACGCGAAGAAGCTTTCTCTGATGAAGGAAGGTTCGATTCTCGTCAACGTCGGAAGAGGCTCGGCAATTGTGACGGAAGATCTGATCGATGCCGCAAAGACAGGAAAGTTCGCAGGTGTGTGCCTTGACGTCACTGAGCAGGAGCCGCTTCCGAAGAACTCCCCTCTCTGGAACATCGACAGAGTATATATCACACCGCACATCTCAGGACGCTTCAACGCTGCCGTCACATATGACAGAGTTCTCTCGATCTTCAAGGAGAATCTCGAACACTTCCGCGATAGCGAAACGATGATCAACGTCGTCGACAAGCGCCTCGGCTATTAAGCACAAAAAAACGGAACGACTGTTCCGGAATCCGTATATTTCACTCGGCGGGCTTCCCGCCGATTCTCTTTTGTATATCACTCGATGGGATTCCCCATCGATTTGGCTTTGTATTTCACTCAGTGCATTGCACTGATTTGGTGTTGTATATCACTCAGTGATTTCTCACTGATTTGAAGGTATATTTCGCTCAGTGCCGAGCACTGATTTGTCGTTGTCCTTCTGACGACATGAATGAGAATACTCTTGTCAAAAGTGAATGTCAACACCTTTTTCACACTTTTTTCAACTTTTTATCACTGTAAGTGCTTACACATGATATATCATGAATCCGGAGGTTTTTTATGGATATCACTATACTTCTCTGGCTGCAGGAAATACGCACTTCCATGTGGCCGTGGATTGAAAATATCGCAGCGCTTCTCTCTGATCTTCTTTCCCATCTGTCGGTTGTCATCCCCTTCCTGGTGTACTGGACAGTGAGCAGAAAGAAGGGACAGAAGCTGCTGGGAATACTGGCACTGAGCTTCTTCCTCAACCAGTTCGTCAAGTCATCTTTCTGCGTATACCGCCCCTGGGTGCGCGATGCGAGAATCGTTCCCTCTTCCGCCGCTGTCACGAACGCGACCGGCTATTCCTTCCCGAGCGGACACAGCCAGTCATCGGCCGCAGGCTATGGCGGACTGGCATATGAATTCAAAGAGAACAGGAAACTGGTAAGCGCAATGCTTGTAATCATTTTCCTGGCCGGATTCCTGCGTCTGTTCCTGAGCGTGCATACGCCGCAGGACGTGCTCTGCGGCCTGGCGCTCGGCGCCTTGTCGATTTTCCTTGTACAGAAGATCTTCGCCTGGCTTTCCAAAGGAAACCGCAGCACGATGTTCCTGACTGCCGGACTGCTTGTGTGCGCCGCAGGTATCGCATATGCGCTTTTGAAGGAGTATCCGATGGATTATGTCAGCGGCGAGCTGATCGCGGATCCGGCGGAGATGCTGAAGGATGCGATGGCAAGCATCGGTCTTTCTGCCGGCATTATTCTCGGCGGATATCTTGAAAACAGATATGTCCATTTTGCGGATGCTGAAACAAACCGTCAGAGAATCATCCGTATTCTGACAGGCTCAGCCGGTATCGGCATCATCTATCTCTGTGTAAAGTTCCTGATGAAACCTTACGTGGATCCATCGATCTATAACTTCACCAAGGCATTCCTGCCGATCCTGTTTGCGGTGTATGTCTTCCCCCTGCTTCTTAAGAAATATGAAAAAAATG
The DNA here is from genome assembly GCA_900320455.1 of uncultured Erysipelotrichaceae bacterium. Classification (GTDB taxonomy): domain Bacteria; phylum Bacillota_I; class Bacilli_A; order Erysipelotrichales; family Erysipelotrichaceae; genus Bulleidia. Next base: position 5,527 of record ONSK01000014.1, read on the forward strand.
TGCAATTGTGACATCAGTGGATCAAACGTATAATAGGGATACGGGAGGAATGAAACCAATGAAAAGAATATTGAACAGCCTCATCGCTGTAATGCTTGTTTTCTGCCTCGCATCCTGCGGCAAGTCCGGCGGTGCTTCAGACCCTGCAAAGGCAGCGGTAAATGCTTTTCTGTCATCACTGAAAGACGGTGATCTTGAGAAAGCCACTTCGTATACAGATGCATCCGCATCTGACGCCGTACTGAATATTACCAGAATCATGCAGGACCTCTCTTCCACATTCGAGCAGATGATGGGAACTGCACTGGATGATTCGGTAAAAGAAAAAATCAACGGCTTTACCAGCAAGTTAATCAGCTTCGCATACAAATCATATGACCTTGAGGATTCTGTCAAACAGGAAGACGGAACATATACCGTCAAAGCAGCACTTGAGGTGTTTGACAATAATTCTCTGAATCAGGCAGTCCGCACGCTTGATCTCAAGAATGAAATCGGTGCCCTTTCCCAGGAATACACGAAAATCCTGATGGAAAAAGGCGCAGGAGAAGCACAGAAATACCTGTATTCACAGATCATCACTCTCTATACAGAGAATATCGATAAAATCATCGCCAATGTCACATACATGAAGAAAAATGCAGTCTTCACTGTCGTTGAAACAGACGGTGCATTCAAAATCAAAGATCTGAAAATGGATTAACACAGAAAAAGGCATTCAGCCTTTTTCTTTTACTTTTCTAATTTTTTGTTTCCATCCCAATTTGATTGTGCTATACTGATTTAGCACATGAGTGCTTAGCTCAGTTGGGAGAGCACTTCCTTGACGTGGAAGGGGTCATGGGTTCGAGTCCCTTAGCGCTCACTTGGATGTTTTTAGTGCGGCCTGATCGAAAGTTCAGTATTGGCCGTACTTTTTTTGTTTCTGTTTTCAACCAAATGGGTTCGAGATTCCCAAACGTAAACTAAATTCGTAAACTTTTGGCATTTCCGCCGCCTGGCGGGCAATTTTCTTGCCTTTCAGGCCATTCTGGCGTTCAGTTTTTATATTTTCTTGTCGCGATGGCGGTCAAAATCTCATCATCCGCTGCCGTTGCGTACCATGTCACTGACATGTTCTCGCTCTTATGTCCCATCATCTTCTTGATCGCAGCCGGATTCGTTTTGGCCCTGTACTGGTCTGCCGCAAATGATTTGCGCATCAGTCCAGCATAAACTTTGATTCCGCACGCTCTGCTCACTCGGTGCAGATAATCCGACACTTCGTCACTGTCAAACGGTTCACCGTTATATTTCGAGTAGATGTAATCATATTTCGAATACTGCAGTGTTTCTTTCAGCAGCTCTACTCCATCTTCGAATACCGGTACCGCTCTGACGGACTGCGGTGTCTTCGTATTTTTCACTGCCGTCATTTCCTCCATCGTGGATCCCACAGACTTGTAGATCCTCACCTGAGCGATCTGACGGCGCTCTACAGCCTTCTTTTCCGCATCATAGACATCCACTTCATCAAAGACAATATCCGCTCTGCGCAGCGCTTTAGCCTCCTGAGGACGCATCCCGGTAATACGCATCAGCTTCAGCATTCTCAGCAGGATATCCCGGTTATATACCTTATCGGCTTCTTCCGGCATATAATGGCCGTATTCACTCATGAATTCACAGAATTTCTGAAAATCATCTTCCGTGATATTCTGCTCAGACAGCGATCTTTCAGATACCTTGTCGCTTTTCGGTGTATCCAGTACTGTCGTAAAGTCTATCACCGGCAGCCCTTTGATCTGCGCCGTCTGGTAAATGCGGTGCCAGTCTGTTTTTACATTTCTGACCTGCTGCTGGACACACGATTTCGCGCATCTGATCAGAGTCAGCTGAACCTGTTCCAGCGTGACATCAAGGATATTCATGTCACCGCAGAACGGTCCGATATATTTGTCATATATGGACTGGTTCTTCCTCTGGCTTTTCACAGTCCGCGGGAAATGCGTTTTTGACAGCTCGAACAGATCAGCAACTGTATAATCCAGCTTGATATTGCTTCCCTGCTTACAGTTCTTCTTTACTTCTTTGATGATCCGGTCTCTTTCTTTTTCCGCTGCCATCAGAGCAGCCGCAGGGCTGATGAAGTTCTTTAACGGAAAGTTCCTTGTGATCGTATGCCTAACGCCTTCATCCAGATATGGATAGCAGACAACATAGGCAGTGATCTCATTTTCCTTTCCTCTGGCAGCAGAGTACCTTGGATGTATGTATTTGTTTTGTTTCATTACCCAGAATCCCTTCTCTTTTTCAAGATACCAGGCACCTTTCTTCCTCCCATTACGTTGACAGAATCAGCATATCATCTTGGAGATTAAAGTCCATAATGAGAAGAACAAAGATTTTACAGTACTTTAGGACTGTTCTGAGAGGATCCCTGGGCTCCTATGCGGATCTTGCTGTAATCATTTCCTGTTTCAATGGATTTCTCGATAAACTCATTGATATCCGACTCTTTATAAAGCCATCTTCTGCCGTAGCGGGTGGCTGGAAGAAGTCCTGCCTGGCGAAGCGAAGCAACATATTTGGAAGAACATCTCATTCGTTCAGCGACTTCTTTCTGTGTCAGGATCTCAATTTTCAGCATCGTATTCCTCCTTTCCGTTCGATCCATTAATTACCGGTTAATGGATTTTCACTGATTTAATGCACCTCAATGGTAATCTCTATCCTTTTGCGGTCGCAACGGCTTTATTAGCAACTTTCTTGACCCATTTAGCCTTCGATCAGTGTGTTCTGGCGAAAGTTTTTTCTTCATGTTTCTCCGTGCCTGAAGCTTTTTTTCTGTACAGATCATTCGTGCCGAATACCAGATAATCCATGGAAATACCGAGAAGTCGCGAGCTTTCCGCAAGGAGATCGATCGACATTCCTCTTTCTCCCCTTTCAACTCTGCTGAGGTGATCTTTCGTGCAGCCGATCTGATCCGCAAGTTCTTCCAGCGTCATGCCTCTGTGCTGCCTTGCCGCTCTTAACCTTCTACCGGTCTCCTTGACCTCATAAGTTGTCATCTTTATCCTCCAGACCTGCGATCTCCTGAAGGAGTTTGATCACCTCTTCTATCTGAGAAGGAAATTTTTCTTCAACCGGTTCTCCGGTTACCAGCCAGTTAAGAGAGACTTTGAATTCCTCTGAGATGATCAGAAGATTCTCAATAGACAGCCCCCTTTGACCGCTTTCAGCCCGACTGAGATGATCCAGACTGCAGTTCATCAGATCAGCCAGCTCCGTAAGAGTCATTTGTCTCAGCTGCCTCAGCATTCTGATTCGTTTTCCGGTTTTAACAAGATCGTAATTCTTATTAAATCCCATGCCATCTATTTCTCTTTTCAGAACCCCGTCGGATTTTACATTACCTTTTTTTTAATTCTTTTTGATGTAGACACTGCAGGAACCGTCTTCACAGA
>ONSK01000006.1 GCA_900320455.1 uncultured Erysipelotrichaceae bacterium
GTCTGCGTCTTCCAGCACCTTGATATATCCATCCAGGAATGCCTGAGCATCTGCCTCTGTCTTGAATGGCTGTGAGCAGGAGAGATAGATTCTGCCCTGGAAGGCACGTGTGTAGTAATGGTATCTGGCAATATCTCTTGCGAAGAAGTTCTCCTGGAACTTCACCTCCGGGAATCCGGCAGCCTTGACCATCTCGGCGCCCTTCTCAGCAGAGATTTCCTTTTCGTGTCTGAATGTTAACAGCCAGGAGCCATCCTCACTCAATCCGTATTTGAACTGCGCGGAACCGCTCGCATTTCCGTAGTAATCCAGCTGCGGCTCCTGATCAACGCCGGCACCGATGTATGTCGGGGTATAGCCGGCAGCTTTCAGCTGCTCTTCATATCCTGCGAGATATTTCCTGAGTGTTTCTTCACTGTCCGGATTTACCTTTACCAGCAGGTACATATCATAATCGAAGAAGTACAGCCAGGATTCCGAACGGTCTGCCCAAGTATCTCTTGCCTCGATATCCTTCATCAGATCATCCGCAGGAAGTTCCGGGAATCCGTACTTTTTGACCGCCGCATTGACCTCATCAAGACTGTGATAGGAAATGAGATCGTAGTATCTTTCAGCCGCAACCGTAAAGCCGTTGTCATAGTAGACCTTCACTGAAGCGTAGCTGTTGTATTCCGGTCTCAGCTGTTTGCGGAAGATTGTCTCATCACCGGCCTTGACCGGCTGATAGCCGCCCTTGGTGACAAGCGTCTCTTTATACGCTTCCACATCCTTTTCGGAAGCGTGAATATCTTTCAGAAGAATCTTTTCGCTGTTTCCGAATACCTCATCATCAAAGGTAAGCGCATAGCTTGCGAATTCCGGGAACGGAAGCACGTCTTTGCCGTAGCCGGGGAGGAAGACGGAATTCAGATAGAAGAGATCTTTATCATCCCACGCGGTCTTTGTTTCGGGATAGACAGGATTCTTGATCCAGGCATCAACGCGGGGATCGCCCTGCGCGGTGCCGAAACTGACTGTCAGATCGATATCATCGAAGAAGTGACGGGCAACAACGTCATCGTCGACAACCGCTTTGAAGTTGACAGAAGAAGGATCTTCCTTGTCAAGCGTCATCGTAATGTCATGCGTCAGCGTCAGGGCATTCTGGCCGTATCCGATCAGATTTAACAGTGTCATCTTGACGATATCTTCCTTGGAGGTGAATACCAGCGGATCATCAGCGCTTCCGTAGAAGAGATCGAACATATTGCCGCTCAGCTTCGCCCAGTTGTTGGGAAGTTTGTCAGAAGCTTTCGCCAATGCATTTCCTGCGGAAACAAAATCCGTGTCTATAACTGCATCAGCGCTCAGTGTCACTTCGAATGTCTCATCATTCAGCGACACCAGGGCGGTATCCTCAAGCCCTTCATTGTAGTAATCAAAGACTACCTGGTCCTTGGAGGCAACTGTCGTCTTGAGATAGTCTGCGGCATCGATCACGTAATTGCCGGCATCAAGCTTCGCCACGAAGTTATCCATTGCCTTTTCGGAAGACGGTTCTGCCGGCTCCGGTTCAGGTGTGCTTCCGCCGCTGCCGCCGCCGGAGCAGGAAGTGCATACGCAAAGAAGGAGCGAAGCAGCTGCCTGCATCCATTTTCTGGAATTTTTCATAGTTTGTCCTTTCCTCATAATGATAATTTTGAAAGAGACCGGACGTTTCCCCAATGAACACCGATATCTGATGTTGGTAAAATATTATGTTTTGTGTATGTGTACTTCTATATTCAAATGTATCTTTTTTTGACCAAATTATCAATGTGCTTCAAAAAACATAAAAAAGACGGAAATCACGTTCCGTCCGTTTCATGCAATGACATTCATCTGCACGGGTTCGTGCTTAAGAAGAAACGGGTGATTTCCTCCGGCGTATAATCCGGATGTTTCATCCACCAGCGCACGGTTTCCGCGAAATCACATACCATATGATTCAGAAGATATTCTTTCGGAATATCCGTTTCCGTCCTTTCCAGTACCGGGGCAAACAGTTCCCCGAGGTATTCCTTGAAATACCCCATGAACATCTCGCCGCTTTCACAGGAAAGAATCCGGCTGATATAGCGGCTGCTGTCCTGCAGGTGATAGAGGATATGCGTGATCTCACCGGAAAGATCCTTCTCCCTGCCGGAGAAATCATGCGTGTTCCCACGGGAGAGCTTCTCCGCGAACACATGTTCAAAGATTTCTCTGCACAATGCATTCAGAAGCTCATCCTTGGTTTCAAAATGCGAATAGAATGTACTCCTGCCGATATCCGCTTCATCAATGATTTCCTGTACCGTGATATTCGAATAGGTATTCTTTTCCAGCAGGCGGGTGAATGCGTCATACACCGCCTGCTGTTGTTTTCATATGGCACTGAATGATATTTAAGGCTGCTTTGCATTTTCTTTGATTTTCACATTGAAGCGGCCGAGATAATGCAGTTCAGGAAAGTCTTCAAGAGATGTGATCAGCTTGTCTGAGATGCCTTTGGGATCCTGTATCTCGATGATATAATTGTACATTCCCAGCTGGCTTCCTTCCGGTCTGTCATGGATCGTGACAAGTTCCGCTCCTGCATTGTGGATCGCGGTGATGATATCATCGATCCGGTTCGCTTCGCAGCTTGCGGTAAATACAGCATTCGTAAGGCCTGTCCTTTTCAGTTCAGAACCTGCCAGTACATAGAATCGTGTTTTGTTTGCGCTTGTGATCTGCACATTCTCCGCAAGCACGGCAAGTCCGTACAGCTTTGCGGCACCCGGTGCTGCGACTGCGGCGATGGTCTTATCCCCGCTTTCGGAAACATAGCTTGCGGCTGCGGCAGTGCTTGCCATTTCCCTGGCTGCCGCATCAGGCATGTGTTCTTTTCTCCAGGCTTCGCTCTGGGCAAGTCCCTGCGCATGAGAACAGACAACCCGGATCTCTTCGATGGAAGCGCCGGGCAGTCCCATCAGTGTCTGGTTAATCGGAAGGATCACCTCGCCTGCCACAAAGATCTCTTCTTCGCTGATCAGAGCGTCGATGTAGTTTGTGACTGCGCCTCCCAGCGTGTTCTCCTGGGGAATCACCGCATAATCCGCATCGCCGTTTCTGACGTCCGCGATTGCCTCCGGGACAGATGCCTTCGGCTGAAAGCTGCCGCTTTCGAAGAAGAACTGCGCCGCCTCCTCGGTATATGTTCCTTCCGGTCCAAGATAGCTGATTCTTGCGTTCTCAATGAACTGCGCTGATTCTTCTGCGGGATCTGCTGTGTTTTCAGACGGCGCGCTTGCACATCCTGTCAGTAAAAGACACAGTGAAAGGATCGCTGTATGTGACGGCATGATTCTTGAATATCTGTTATGCATGATGGTTCCTCCATGACTCTGACTGATTCCATTGTAATCTGTAAGAAGCGCAGAGAAAAGGCAGAGCACTCAGTGCTTCTGCCTTCAATCAGCTGTTTCGTCTTCGATGATCGTACGAAGCAGGTTCTGTCTGCATCGGACGCTGTACTGCAGGGTATAGGATGATTCGCCGGCATTCAATGCATTCTGGATTCCGGTGATTTCTTTTGTGACGTCTTCAAGATTCCTGTACCAGGCAAGAAATGTATTCTGCGCGCCCCAGTATGACATGTCATTTCTGTCTGAGGCAAACAGCGCATATTTCGGACTGTTTTTGCCGCCTTTGTACTGCTGTGAACGGGAAACCTTGGAAGCATCGATGATAACTCCTTCATTCGGTGAAATAATCCTGATCATACCCGATGGTTTGTTGTTTTCGGATACATTCTCTGTGCTTTCACCTCCCAGCAGGCTGTCCAGTGAAACGTTCAGTTTCCTCGACAGGATCAGGAGCTTGTCCACTTCCGGATATCCGTCTCCCAGTTCCCACTTTGAGACTGCCTGTCTGCTTACACCAAGCATTTCTGCCAGGTCTTCCTGTGAAAGCTGATTCTTTCTGCGAATCTTCTTCAGATTTTCTCCAAAACTCTTACACTGACTCCTCCTCACAACCGAAGTGTATAAAGACATTTCGATTCACTGTGACAATCCAGCCATGAGAAGCCTTCCTGCTCGTAGTCCATGTTCCAGAAGGCATCCTCTTCGCTCGGAGATAGACTCCCATATCGTCATCTCCTCAAATCCCATTAAATCTGAATTATCTGATTCATCTGCAGCTTTGACTGCTCTGATACATTTGACTGACACGTCAGTACCACGTCCCGACGTGTGCATCGCCGCAAAACAATTATCGAGATATGAGTTCTTCACAGAGGCTGGCAATCTGCTCATCTTTGTCCCAGCGTTCTTCTATCGCTTTGATCAAATCATAATCATCAGGGCTCAGCTCAAAGTTTTTTGCCTGGTTCAGGAATTTGCATATTGCAGTCTCAGGGTCTTCTACAAGGCTGATACCGAGGCACGGGCCTTCGTCAAGAAGTGCTGCCATCATTCTGCGGATGCAGGAAAAATCCTTCTGCGTCAGGCAGGAATCCAAAAGTGATGCTGCGTCAGATTTGTTCCAGGCCTCCAGCGCCGTATAAGACGGCATCACGCCGTTGTCCACGCCTTCTTCCAGAAACCACTTTTTCATTTCCCATGTCTCCGGTTCCAGGAATGCACATGCATGTACCCTGCCCCAGCCATACACATGTTTTGCAATGTCAAAGATCAGGTCATTGCCGTCGTCCCATTTTTGAATAAGAGGCAGACAAAACCAGGTGAATTCATTGCAATATGCAAGATCCATAATGATTTGCCTGAAGCCCTTCACCTTATCTTCAGGTGCTTTATGATGCAGCGCGAGACCTATTTTGACAAGTTCTTTGTCTTTTGCCAGAGCAATCAGATGCTTGCCGTAAGAATACGCATGTATGGGATTGATCGTGTCTGCATTTTCTTCTACGATGGCAGACAGAATCCCTGCAAATTCAATGGTTCTCCGGGTCTTTGTAAGTCTCAGAAAGAGTTCGTCCGCAGCATCGATATGTCCTCTCACCGTTTCGTTCAGGGCATCCACAAGAAGGTCTGCCTCTTCATCATTCAGTTTTCCCGGCTGCGTGTGAAAGTAAGTGATCCCATCCTGCGCGCCATCAGCGAAAAGAATGCTGCTCTCATCATCCGGATCTTTCGGCATGGTAAAATCGCGCGGGAGTCTCCCATCACTGTCTAAGTTATCTCTGATAATTGCCAGAACTGCCCTTTCGTACATGTTATTCTCCTTTACGATTTTTTATGTTTCAGGAACGTGTCAACAGATTTTTGCCGGCTGCCCGTTATCGGGAAGATGTCGATAAGCTGGAATTTATCTTTCGATGAACTTCTTGATTGCCGCAGCCATAATCTCCGGATGACCGATTATCTCTCCGTGCCCCATTCCTTCAAAGGGCTTATCCTCTGCCGCTGGGAATGCTCTTCTCAGTTTCTCTAATGCCTTCTTCATATTCGGCTCTTTCGAACCATGCCAGATACTGACCTTTGCATTCTGATCAGGCTCGAATTTATCAATCACTTCATAGAGCCTCAGCGCTTCATCCGTACAGTTTTGCAGTGTCCTGAGCGTTATATTATCCGGCATGGCATCAAACATTTTCAGCATATTTTCATCATCAGCCCGGGTGTACAACTTCAGCATAAGCGGCATTTTTCCGCTTTTACGTCCGCTCTTTATCTTTTGAGTAAGTCCATATTGATTTTTAGGAATGATCTTTTTTATCAGCCCGGTAAAAACACCAAGCCTCATATATTGCGGTCCGCTCATTATTAAGGAATCA
>ONSK01000153.1 GCA_900320455.1 uncultured Erysipelotrichaceae bacterium
TCCTCTGCGTTCATGCCGAAAGGTATGGATTGTAAGAATTCGTCTGTGAAGCAGGAAGCAAGCGACTTCAGTCGTTTGTAGTTCACTGTGTTGAAGATGATAACGGAATCCGGAATCTGATTCTGTATACGCTGGAAATCTCCGGATTTGAGGCAAAGGGTTTTCCTGATGCCCCGGAATTCTGGGAAGCTCTGAAAAGCGAGAAGCCCGAGCTGATCCTGCTGGATATCATGCTGCCGAAGGAAGACGGCATCTCGATCCTGAAGAAGTTTCGTGCGGATATTGCGACATGCGATATCCCGGTCATTATGGCAAGCGCGAAAGGCACTGCGTCTGAAAGAAAGCATCCGTTAATTAAGGAGGCATTCGTGCCTCCTGTTTTCATTCTGTGATTCGTTCTTTGAATGCCGGTATATAGGACTGGTAGCGCCACAGTTCTGACGGCGCGTTCCAGACCATGTATCCGTCATTGAGGCCGCTGCTGTAGAGACCTTCGATCTGTTCATTGATCTTATCGACGTTGTATGTGACTTTTGGTTCCTTCCAGTAGGTGTCATAACCCTGGATCCATGTGCGCACCTTTGCCGGACTCGGGGTTTCATTCTGACGTTCCATGACATACTTTCCCCAGTATTTCAGCAATGTGCCGGGCACCTGCCACACTGCCTGGCTGATGCCGTAGTCATGAATGTTGAAGTGGTCGGGATAGGGCATGCCGCACATGACATCTGCGACATTGGACATCATCGGCCAGTATTGGCCATACGCCGCGACATAGTCATTGGACGTTTCACCGAAGACGTCGGCAGAAAGATACGCATGTCTTTCATGGAGTTCATCACGGGCATAGAAGAGGAAGCGGTTGATTGCCTGTGCCATGGTTTCCTCATACTCATTGCGGAAGTCGATGTTGTTATAACTTTTGGCTATTTTGTCGGGGAATCTGACGTAGTCGAAGTTGATCTCATTGAAGCCGATTTCCTCAACGCCCTCAATCGCCAGACGGATATTGTATTCCCATACAGCCCTCTGATACGGAGAAGGCCATCTGGCGCCTGCCAGCACATACGGATTTCCTGTGGAGATATTCATCAGGCAGTATTCCGGATGATCCATCGCGTAATAGTCATCCTTGAAGGTGACGATTCTTCCGATCACATAGATGCCGGCATCCTTGCATTTCTGCACGGCAGCCTTGTAGTCCTCCATGGAATTGTATCCGCGCTCATAAGATGTCGGACTGTACTGGCGGATGACTTCGGACTTGTATGCCGGTCCGTCGCTTTCTTTCATATCAATGATAAAAGCGTTGATGCCGCTGTTATTGGCAATGTCGATATAATCATCAATGGTGCTGATGCAGCCTCTGTTCAGATACAGCGTGCGCACTTCCAGCGGCATGGGATTGTCTTCGAAATTTCCCTTTTCAAGGACGGGATATTCCAGTGTATAGGCATTGCCTCCTCCGAAGCGGTTTTCTCTGCCCTGGTGTACTTCCGGGATGGTATAATCCACTTCACTCTCGTTTCTGACAAGATATTCGCTGCGGATGTATCCCTGCTGACCGTCGGCACTGACAAGATATCTGTCCACGCTGCCGTCCGGCAGGATGTTCGCAAAGCCGGCAATCTCCGCAGCGCTTCCCTTGGCAAGCATGGACTGAATGGAAGGGCCTGATCCTTCCGCGTAAAGCACAGCCGGCAGCTTTACAAATCCGCCTGTCTCTTTCACTGCGTCTTTCAGTTCGGTACACAGCTGATCCTGTGTCATCAGATACTCTGTATCTTCAATATACGCAATGCGGTATTCCTGTTCTGTCTCTTCATCTTTGTACGGCACAACACGCACTTCCAGCTGTGTTCCTCTGGGAATGTCAATTGTTTCTCCCGTTTCCTTATTTGCAATCTGAACAGTCAGCTGATCGGAAGAAACATACAGCGTTTCACGCTTTTTCAATTCTTCCTCCCATGCCTTCTTTTCGGAATACCAGCGGTAACCGAAAAAGCCTCCGGCTGCAAGTGCCAGCACAGCGGGGACGATGATGATGCCTTTCCTCAGTTTTTTTGCCATAAAACGATCCTCGGTTTCATTGTATCCGAGATGAAGCCGGAAAGAAAACACTTTGAACGCATGTTTATGAAACAAAGAAAAAAGACAGGCTGCCCTGTCTTAAGCTTTGCGGATATATACCGGTGATTCCGGTTTGGCATCCACATACCGGATGATGACTCTGTCTCCTTCCTCGACCTTTGAGAAGATCGGATTGGCGATGACGCCTTCTCTGAATGCGCCTTCATGGTCCTGGTAAGTGACGTGAAAATCATAATAGTATTCAATGCCGTCCGAGCCGGAATGTGATTTCTCTTCTATGTATGTTATGACAGCTTCTGTTTCATGGCCGTTTCTTCTGACCTTCCACTGATAGAAGAGGGCATGGGCGAATGCACCGAAGACGATAACCATAATAATTAAAGCAATGGGATCTTTGAGCATTTCGTTCATAGGAGTACCTCCGCTCTTATTATAGAAGAATGATGTACCTGCGCGGAATAAAAGTTTCTGATTCTCATCAGAGTAAGTTTCACCTTGAGAATGCGCTTGCGCCGGATCGCGTTGAATTTGAGGTAAGTACCTGCTTCGTCTTTCTCCAGCCTGCCCATCGGTGTTTCAAAATTGCCGGGAGTCACACTGAGCACACGGACACCCTTTAAGCCGAATCTTGCCGTGTCGGTTTTCGCGAACCAGATCACGAAGTGCTTTGAAATGCGAATTATGAATAACAAATGATTTGGCATAGGTATTTCACATTTCACAGAAAGTTCTGTATACTATAACCGTGAAGAGGTGAACAGCAGAATTGAAGTCAGCGAAGAAACTGCTTCCGCTGCCGCAGAGATATGCGGTGTTCAAATGTAGATGCGCCTCAGCTGACCTGCCGGGAAATCAAAGAGATCATCCCGGCCAGCAGACAGAAAGGAAAACAGTATGATTTTCTACTTTACATCAACCGGCAACAGCCTTTATGCGGCGAAGAAGTTTGACAATGATCTTTACAGCATTCCTCAGGAAATGAGAAAGGAAAACAGACACTATAAAGCAGACCGGATCGGAATCGTCTGTCCGCTGTTCGAATTTGATCTTCCGGTGATTGTCAGAGACTTCATTCTACAGTCAGAATTTGAAACGGATTATTTCTACATTGTCATGACATACGGCATGCACCATGGCGGCTGCGCGTCACGCAATGCGGAAGTCTTTGAAAACGCAGGCAGGCATATTGATTACTTCAATACAGTCAAAATGCATGATAATGCCCTGCCGGTCTTCGATATGGATGAACAGAGACGTATCAATCCTGAGAAAAAAGTGGATGAGCATCTCGATGCGATCAAAGCGGATCTTGAAGCACAGAAACACTTTATACAGCCTGCTTCAAAGGAAGAAATTGACTTCTACGAAGGCTATAAGGCACATGCGATCGAATACAGCGCTTCCATTGACAAGCCGCGCTATAAAGTATCAGACAAGTGTATCGGCTGCGGAATCTGCACCAGAGTCTGTCCGAAAGGCTGTATCCGCATTGAGAAGGGCAGACCTGTATATGATTACAGCAGCTGCTTTGGCTGTATGTCCTGTATTCATGCATGTCCCCGCAAAGCAATCGGCTATGCGGCACTGAACGAGAAAAATCCCAATGCCCGCTATCGCAATCCGGATATTCAGCTGAGTGAAATCATCAGCTCAAATAATCAGAATATCTGATTTTGAAAAAAAGAGATTCCGTTTTCTTCCGGAATCTCATTTTCTTATGGTGCGGATAACAGGGATCGAACCTGCACTCTGAAGAACCAGATCCTAAAACTCCGGAGTGCGTAAGATCAGTGCCTGAAATAATCTTTTGAATCATGAATGCCGATAGCGATTGATCTTTTGCGATGTCATCGGCTGACAACGCGGAAGATCTTTTTGGCTTCGGCACGTAAGATTATAGCAAGGTTTTCAATTTCATACAGGGTTTGTTAAAACTCAGTGCAGTAAAGACGGAAGTATTAACTGACACTTTATATGACAGAATGCTCTATTTCATGTGCGTTTTTTTTGACTAATCATTGTTATTATTATGGAGTAAAGGAGTCAGTTAAAGATGGAATATGTTAAATACATTGACGTCGAGAATCTGCAGCGGGACTATCTGAAACAAACAGGCCGCTGCCTGGCTGTGCTGGATGCAATCAGGGAACTTGTCAGAAACGGGAAATACACGGAGCAGGAGCCTTCTTATCCGCGCGATATTGTGTATGACCGTGAAAACTTTATGAAGGCCGTTGAGAATTCTCTTATTCCGGTTAGGGTATCAGGAACAAAGAAAGCCGAAGATTCTTCACTTATTCCGGAAAACTTTGACCTGTTTACATTCAAGGAACTCAAATACTCACCGCAGAATATGCATCCCCATTCATGTTTTGATCTGATCTATCAATACCGCGGCGAATCCGTTCTCCATTACGATCAGCTTCAGCAAACCATCCATGAAGGAGAGATGATCCTTCTCGGGCCGATGTCTTCCTATATGATCGAAAAAGAACCTGAAAGCTCGATCATTATGACCACGTATATCCGGCAGAAAATGATGAATCGTTCCTTTTTCGACGTCATTTCCACCGACGGTATCATTGCCGGATTTATCCGTAATATCCTCCTTGACATTGACGACCCCAACTTCATTATCCTGAAAGGCAATAATGTCAGTGAAATGCAGAGGATCGTACAGAAGGTGTTCATCGAAACAAATTACCCCGACCCGCATTCTCCCAAAGCGGCTGTTTACTGGGCAAGACTTCTGTTTATCAATGCGGCAAGATCCTTTGAATTCCTGAACAGCTTCCGCAGCATAGACCAGAAAGATACAAGAGTCTTTGAGA
>ONSK01000018.1 GCA_900320455.1 uncultured Erysipelotrichaceae bacterium
CAGTTCGCAGATCATCGTCTGATATTCAAAGATGGACTGCAGCACACCCTGGGAAATCTCCGCCTGATACGGTGTGTAGGCAGTGACAAATTCTTCTTTGGATACAACGCTCTTTACGATTGCAGGAATGTAGTGCCTGTACGCGCCTGCTCCGCGGAATACCGTCTGATAGACCTTTCCCTTTGAAGCGATGCGGCGCATGATTCTGTCCGCTTCCAGTTCGGACTTTCCTTCGGGAAGATTCAGTTCTCCTCTGACTTTGACGTCCTCCGGAAGATCTCTGTACAGATCTTCCATGCCGGAGAATCCGGCTTCCTTCAGCATTTCTTCCTGCTGCGCTCTGACAGAAGGAATATAGCTTCCCATATCAGTGTTCCTCTTCTTCGCAGTGTTTTGCGTAAGCATCCGCATCAAGCAGATCTTCCGCGCCTGTGACATCCTCCAGTCTGAAGATCCATGTTCCGTACGGATCCTCATTGATCTTTTCCGGACTGTCCAGGAGTTCTTCATTGACTTCTGTGATTGTTCCGCTGACAGGCGCATATACGTCAGAAACAGCCTTTACGGATTCCACGTCGCAGATTGTCTCGCCTTTGACGGCTTCGTCTCCTGCCTGGGGAAGGTTGACAAAAACCAGGTCTCCCAGCTCATTCTGAGCGTAGTCGCTCAGTCCGACTTCACATTCTGTCTCCGATGTGAAACGTACCCATTCATGGGTTTTTGAATACTTCAGTTCTTCCAGTGTTTTCATAATTACTCTCCTCTTTTATAAAACGGCAGTTCTGTTACAACGCCTTCAATTCTTTTTCCGCGCACATCCACTTCCACAACTGTGCCTGGTTCATATGCCTCATCCGTCAGAGCCATCGCGTAGGCTCCCTTGAGATACGGACAGTGTGTTCCCGATGTTGTATGACCGATCAGCTGATCATTGACATATACGTCGCAGTGTTCTCTCGCAATGCCTCTTCCGGTCATCCGGATACCGATGCGGTGACGGTTCTTTCTTGAAGCGATCGCGTCTCTTCCGATGAAGTCCTTGTTCATCTTCACGCCGAAGTCGAGACCTGTTTCCAGCGGGCTGATGGTTTCATCCATCTCGTGCCCATACAGCGGCATGGATGCCTCAAGACGCAGTGTGTCTCTTGCGCCGAGTCCGCACGGGATCACTCTTTCATCCTTCAGGATCTCACGCCACAGCTCGCAGGCATCTTCCGGTCGGCAGTAGATTTCAAATCCGTATTCACCGGTATATCCGGTCTGGGATACAATGACATCCTTTCCGAGAATTTCTGTTTTGATAAAGCTGTAATACTTCTGCGGCAGTTCTGTGTATTTTCCGAGAATCTCTCCGGAGAGCGGTCCCTGCAGTGCCAGCTGGGCATACTCATCCGATACGTCTTTGAATTCACATTCACCCTTGATGTGGTTTCTCATCCAGTCCACATCCTTGAAACGGTTTGATGCGTTGACCACCACAAAGAATTCATCTTCCGCCATTCTGTACACGATCAGATCATCCACACATCCGCCGTCTTCGTAGCACATGACGCCATAGCGCACTCTTCCGATCTTCAGATTCGTGTAGTCATTGGTCAGAATGTAATTCAGGTTGGCAAGGGCATCCTTGCCCCGGAAGATCACTTCTCCCATATGGGACACATCGAACAGCCCGGCTTTTTCACGGACTGCCATGTGTTCTCTGATCACTCCGGTCGGATACTGGACTGGCAGAAAAAATCCTGCGAAGTCTACGATCCTGCCATCCAGACCTACATGTTCCTCATACAGAGGTGTCTTAACAGTCATAGTTCAATTATCCTCCGATACTGCTGTACTTTCTTTTATTGTACCGTAAAACAGGAACGCGGAACGAGACAGATTGCGGAAAAGAAGCTGTAACAGCTGACGCTGTGAAAAAAGTCTTTCCGTTTTCACTTTCCGAAGAAAAGAGAACGAAAAAACTTTTCTGAAAGTATCTCATGAAAGAACTTCATATTTTCATGACCCGGTATTTTTGTCATAATGACATTGAAATGGAGTGTATGCGGATGGAAAACAGAGTGACACGTGAGATAGTGATCGACGGTACCTTCTTCAGTAATTTCGAGGAATTCTACGAACTGATGCATCTGCTTGTATGCGATGGCCCCTCAGAAGAGGAAGCGACGCTTTCAGGTCTGCAGAGGATGCTGGAAGCACATAAGGAATATTACATCCTGCTTGTCTGGGAGAACGCGGATCTTTCCAGAATCACCTTCGGCTTTGACGCGGCTGCGCAGTATTATGAGAAACACAAGGATGATGATCCGGAATACGCATGGATGTTTGAAGGATCAGCTGAACAGAGAGGAAGATCTTTATACGGTGTGATCACGGAAATCCTGATGCGCCAGGATCTCGGATATCTCTGCGAGCTGAATGCCGTGGACGGACTGCGCATGGCTGATTATGAATTCCATGTCAGTTCCCTTTCCGATACATACGAAGTCACTGCCGCCCAGGAAAAGGATATTCCCGAGCTCATTGCTCTGTACAATGAGAATGAGGAATACTTCCGGCAGCTTGGATTTGAAACGGCAGAAGAAGCCGTCCGGAACGACATGGTGCGTCTTCCCGAAGGATGTGATCCAGACAACAAGCACTTTGTGATCTTCCGTGATCCGGATGTGATCGCGGCTGCGGATATCTTCCTGCATTATCCCCGCCAGGATGCCGTATGGATCGATCTGATCATGCTTTCAAAAGATCTGCAGGGATTCAGTTATGGATCGGAAATCCTGCGTGATATTCTAGACGCATTCGCGAAATGCGGCTTCATGTGGGCTGAGGCAGGCTTTATCAAGGGCAATATCTCAGCCGAGAAGTTCTTCCACCGCAACTGGTTTGTCGACCTGCACAGAGAAAGTGATGAAGGCGGCCAGACATACCACCACATGATCCGCGGTCTGCAATGAAAAAGGAATGACATCACTGTCATTCCGGATATGTTTCAGACCAGCTTCCTCAGGGAAGCTTTTTTCATGCCGTCTCCTGCTGGATCCTGCCGTGCCATCTCTTCAGATAGTACAGCACTTCGATCACACAGGTTGCCATCCATCCGACCGGATAGCCGAAGCCGACAACCGCCGGTGTGTTCATGATGAAGCGCGTCATGATGAACAGATACGTCTGTCTGATGGCAACGAATCCGATCAACATGATGATCATCGGCGCACGGGAGTCTCCTCTGCCGCGCAGTGATCCGGCAAGCACATGGTTGATGCAGTTGAACATCAGGAAGAAGACGTTTGTTCTCAGAAACAGAGCTCCATAGCGGATGACTTCCTCATCCTGCGAGAACAGAGCCACGGAGAACGGCGCGAAGATAAAGATCAGAACCGCGAGCACGCTGGTTACTGCCAGAGTAATCGCAATCGATGTAATCGTTCCGTCCTGGGCACGCTTGTATTTGCCGGCACCGATGTTCTGGGAAACAAAGGTTGTCGCCGCAAGCGCCATGGAGTTCATCGGTAACATGATGAACATGTCGAGCTTGTTATAGCAGCTCCATCCGGCCATGACGCTGGATCCGAAGAAGTTGATATAGGACTGCACGAAGATATTCGAGAACGCTGTCAGAACGGACTGGATCGCTGCCGGAAGTCCGACCGCGAAGATTCTGCGCAGGATCGGCAGATCAACCTTCATATCCTTCCAGACGAACTTGTAGATATCGTCTGTCTTCAGAAGAAGGATCATGATCAGCACGGCGGAAACTGCCTGGGAGATGATCGTCGCAAGCGCGACACCGGCAATTCCCATCTTGAAGGCGATGACAAACAGCAGGTCGAGGATGATGTTCATGACGCTTGTCAGAATCAGGAAGTACAGCGGACGCGTCGTATCACCGACAGCGCGGAGAATGCCGCTTCCGATATTGTAGATCAGCAGTCCGGCAATACCCGCGAAATAGATCCGCAGATATGTGACTGCCTCCGGGAAGACATCATCCGGTGTTGCCATGAATCTCAGCATCATCGGTGTGCCGAGGACACTGACAACCGTAAACAGAACGCAGAGAGCGAATGTTGCGGTCATGACTGTTTCAACCGCTTCATGAAGCCTGTCATGATCACCGGCACCGAAGTAATTGCCGATCACAACGCCTGCTCCGACGGAGAAGCCGTTGAAGAAGAAGACAAACAGATTGACGATCATTGTTGTTGAGCCCACCGCTGCCAGCGCCTGGGTTCCGACGAAGTTTCCCACCACGATGGAATCCACCGTGTTGTAAAGCATCTGGAACACATTTCCCAGCATCAGCGGAATGGAAAACAGAAGCATCTGTTTCGCGATATTGCCGACCGTCAGATCACGGGTCGTTGTCTTTGCTTTTCCTCTTGTCACTGCCGCACCTCCTGCGTTTCACGTACGGATTATAGTACTACAAAGCCTGTTTGGAAACACGAAAACTGCCCAAAACTTCTTTACTGTTTTCCGGCAACTTCCTTCAGGCAGGCAATTGCGTTCAGACTGCGCGGATAGCCGATGTAGGGAATCATCTGTTCAATGACCTTCTGCAGGAATGCCGAGTCATTTCCGACATTGAAGTTTCCGGCGATATGGCTCTTCAGCTGCGGTTCACAGCCTCCCTGTGCCAGCAGGAAACAGAATGTGATCATTTCCCTGTCCGCAAGACTCAGTCCTTTTCTTGTGTAATAGTCACCGAAGCAGTTGGAAGCCAGCCAGTAATTCACCGTGCCGCCCTTCCAGAAATCCAGCATGCGTTCACCGAAGATGTCAGCCTGCGCTCTTGTGCCGGTAGGCTGTCTTGTCTCATCTGTATTTGTCAGTCTGCTTTCCGGATTCTCCCTGACGCCAAGCTGACGGAAGACTTCGTTTGTTCTCTGCAGGAACGGGAAGACTCTGCCGATGCCAAGATATGCCGTTCCCTGATAGACAAGCTCCTTGATCTCTTCCGGCTTTACTCCGAAACTGTTCAGGCAGGCCGGGATCAGATAGCCGAATTCATCCACGCCGCCGCATCCCATCATGGTAGCCAGCGTCGCCAGCATTCTGTGTCTTGGATCAAGATCGTTTGCACTGATCACTTCGCCATACGCCCAGTTCTCATAGCGCACCGTGTAATCATAGTCGGGATCATTCTCATCAAGGGGATATCCCGGGAACATCAGTTCATGTATTTTTTTCGCATCATCTCTGTACATTATTCTGTCTCCTTTGTCTTATTTTCATTTTATCATCTCGACAGCAGAGAAAAGAATCGCTTTTCTGCTGTTTCCATTGGAAGAATCCACTGTTTTACTGTAACATTAATTACTGACTGCAAGGAGGTTCTCATGGAACAGAAGAGAGGTTCATTTACAGGTAAGCTCGGTTTTGTACTGTCCGCAGCCGGCGCATCCGTCGGTCTTGGCAATATCTGGCGGTTTCCCTACCTCGCCGCAAAATACGGCGGAGGCATATTCCTGCTGATCTACATTCTGCTGGCAGTAACGTTCGGCTATACGATGATCATCGCCGAAACAGCCATCGGCAGAGCTTCCTGCAAAAGTCCCGTCGGAGCATTCCGCGGGTATGGTAAAACAGACGCAATGAAAAAGACAGGCTGGATCAGCGCTGTGATCCCGCTGCTGATCGTACCCTATTATTCCGTCATCGGCGGATGGGTATGCAGGTACCTGTATGACTTTATTGCCGGTGATCTGAGTGTGATCACCGCAGATACATATTTCACGGATTTTATCACCGGAGGCTGGAACCCCCTGCTCTGGTTCTGTGTGTTTACGGCGATGATCCTGATCATCATCTTCCTCGGTGTCGAAAACGGCATTGAGAAGGTATCCAAGTTCATGATGCCGGTGCTGGTTGTTCTGGCAGTCATCATCTGTATCTACACCATCACAAGAGAAGGTGCTCTTGCGGGTGTCAGATATTTTCTGGTGCCGGATCTCTCACGCTTTTCCTGGATGACCGTGGTTGCGGCAATGGGACAGATGTTCTACTCCCTTTCCATCGCCATGGGTATTCTGATCACCTTCGGCTCCTATATGAAAAAAGACACGTCCGTTGAGAATTCAACGATCCAGGTTGAGATCTTTGATACGGCAATTGCCGTTCTCGCCGGACTGATGATCATCCCCGCTGTCTTTGCCTTCTCCGGTGCAGGCGGTCTGAAAGCCGGTCCGTCACTGATGTTTGTAATTATGCCGAAGATCTTTGCCGGCATGGAATTCGGCAGACTGATCGGTATCCTGTTCTTTGTCCTGGTGCTGTTCGCGGCACTGACAAGCGCGATTGCCCTTTCCGAGAGCGTTGTCTCCACCTTCTCCGATGAATTCCGCTGGAGCAGAAAGAAAGGCACGATCATCATGGCAGCCGTCATGCTTGTATTGGGAAGTCTTTCATGCCTTGGCTACGGTCCGCTTGGCTCCGTAACGATTCTCGGCATGCAGTTCCTGGACTTCTTTGACTTTTTGACAAACTCCGTCATGATGCCGGTCGCGGCGATGACGATCTGCGTTCTTGTCACGCGTCATATGGGAATCCAGGCAGTGGAAGATGAAGTCACATTGGATGGCGCACCGTTCCGCCGCAGAACAATCTTCCGCTTCATGATCCGCTGGGTATGTCCCCTGTTCATCCTGATTATTCTGATCAGTTCGATTGCGAATGCCTTCGGCTGGATTCATATCTGAGCATTCTTCACGGAATGCTTTTTCTCTGTACAGGTATTGACCGCCGGTCAAAACGTGCTATATTGGAATTGTCTGAAAGGAGACTGACTATGGAACTGATGAATGAATTTTCAAGAACATATCCTCTGGCAGCGGATCTTTCCGCCCAGAATGTAGCGTATGCTCTGGCTGAATACCTCGACCTGAAGAAGAACATGATCACCCAGACAATGCGCACAAGAAACGGCTATACCGTACAGTGCAAGGGAGACGCTTCAGCTGAGTGGACAAAGTACCTCGGACTGGACGCTGCCGTATCCATTGAACTGGTACAGGCTGACAGAACACTGACCGTCAATATCGGATTTGAAAAGTGGACAGAGAAGCTCGGTCTTGCGGCATTCGGCGCAATCGTCTTCCATCCGCTTCTGATCACGTCCGGCATCGGCGTGCTGCGCCAGATCACACTGCCGCAGGATATCTTCGCTTTCCTGGAAGCTTACATGCATGTGGAACCGATCGTTCAGGAACAGACGGTTGAAAGAACCGCTCCTGTACAGGAGGAAGTCAAGACAGTCATCTGTCCCTCCTGCCATGCCGTAAACAAAGAAGGCGCCCGCTTCTGCAAGGTGTGCGGCGAAAGCCTGGAGAAGAAGGAAATCTCTTGTCCTGTATGCGGTGAACCGCTGGATGGCGATGAGACATTCTGCCCTTCCTGCGGCACCAAGCTGAACCAGGAACAGTAAACAAAAACATGACCATACCGGATCGCCGGTATGGTCGTTTTTCATTTCAGATCTCTGACGCCTGTTTCCAGGATTTCCATCTGCAGGAGCGTCTGTTCTTTCTTCACAAGAACCGGCGCGCCATTCTTCAGTGTTTCGTACAATGCATCGTAGTAGTATCCGTAGTCACCTTTTTCCGAGATGACTTTTTCTTCGTGATACACATTCTGATCATCATAGTAAATCAGTGTTCCGTAGTCCTTCGGTGTATCCACGCCGAAGTCCGGATGTCCCTTGGGCAGATAGAAATGTTTCAGATCTGTTTCCTGTCTGTCCTTGGCATACTTTTCAAACATGCCCTTTCTGCCGTATACCACAAAGGAAGGTCTTTCCTTCACACGGAAATAAGAGGATTTAACGGAAACCTTCAGGACGCCGTAATACAGGTCAAGATCAAAGTAGTCATTCATTCTGCCTTCACCGAGTGTCTGTCTGACATCATAGTGAATATGATCAGGCTTTCCGAAATAGGAGATCACCTGGTCCAGCGTATGACAGCCGTGTCCGTACAGATAGGAGAATTCCGGACGGTATTCCTTTACCATCTCCGGGATTTCCGGACGGTAGTAATCAAAGTGCATTTCCAGCTCCAGCAGCTCTCCGAGCTTTCCTGACTCAATCACTTTCTGCACAGTCAGGAAGTCGCTGTCAAAGCGTCTGTTCTGATAGCACTGCAGGATCACGCCCTTCTCTTCCGCAAGCGCGAAGAGTTCCTCGGCTTCCGCCTTTGTGGGTGTGAACGGCTTTTCACAGACGCAGTTCTTTCCTGCCTCAATGACTTTCTTTGTGTATTCGTAATGGAGATGATGAGGAAGTGTCACAACGATGACATCCAGTTCCGGATCATTCAGAAGAGAATCCAGATCATCTGTGTATTCCGCTCCCTCGATTCTTGCCCAGTCGGTCTTTGCCGGATTTCTTGCCCAGATCTTTCTGATTTCCATCGTATCAGGACGGTTCAGAATGAACGGGGCGTGGTAGCGGTTGGTGCTCTTGCCGTTGCCGATGAAGCCGATTCTGAGCTTACTCATCCGGAGACCTCTGCGCTCTCCACGCGGAATAATCATCCAGTTCCTTTTCAACAAGCTTCAGAGCAATTCCCGTGACAGCGATATCATCCAGATATCCGATCAGCGGTGTCTTGTCCGGAATCAGATCTTTGCCCTTCAGAAGGTAGATCAGTGCGCTGACCATGGAAATAACAACCTTGGGAGAAACATTTGTGTATTCCTTGGCGATATAGCTGCGGATCAGTGACAGCATCAGCGGGAGTCTGGACAGTGACTGTCCGACATTGGGAACTGTCTTCAGTCTGTCTTCCGCGCCTTTCAGAATGGTTTCCAGCTGACCTTCATCATCCAGGACCTTCTCTGCCTGGGCGCTGAAATTGCCGAGTACTTCCTGTGCTTTTTCCTTGTCGATAATATCTGACATAAATTGTTCTCCTTTTTCTCTCTGATTTCATTCTAAATGATTTGTTTCGTCTTTCCAAACATCACATTTTTGTTGTATAACAGATTTCGGAGCTTTTTTTATGAATACGTATCTGTTTGTTCTGGAGATGATCGGCACAATTGCCTTCGCCATAGCCGGCGCGCTTGTGGCAATCGAAGAAAAAATGGACATGCTCGGCGTGTGCATTCTCGGCATGACGACTGCCTCGGGCGGAGGCATCATCCGCGACATCATCCTCGGCGTCACACCGCCTGCGGCCTTCCGTGATCCGGTGTATGTCATTACGGCAATCGCCGTTTCCCTGATTATCTTTTCCCCGGCTGTGCGCAGTTTCCTCAGGAAGGAAGAGAAGATCTATGACTGGCTTCTGATCCGCATGGATTCGGTTGGTCTGGGAATCTTTACCGCTGTCGGTGTTGAGACAGCCATGTCCTATACCGCAAAGCCCAGCATCTTCCTGGCAGTGTTCATCGGCGTGCTGACCGGTGTCGGCGGCGGTGTGCTGCGCGATCTGTTCGCCCAGCGCAAGCCGTATATCTTCGTCAAGCACTTCTACGCGACGGCGTCGATCATCGGCGCCTTCTGCGCGGTGATCTTCTGGTATTCCCTGGGACGTGTCAATGCGATGATCATCTGCGCTGCCGTCACCATTGTCCTGCGTCTGCTGGCTGCCCGCTACCGCTGGCATCTGCCGCACGCTGTACAGAACTGAACAATTCACAAAAGCGGTTCTCCGTATGGAAGACCGCTTTGTTTGTATACTCAGTTTTTGAATCCTGTCATTCTGTCGAGGATCTCGTACAGTTTCAGATACGGTTCACTGCGCATTTCCTCGGTTTCCCCGAAGACCATGATTTTTTCAGAGGTACTGTTTTCTTCAAAGTCAGGCAGTTCCTCACCGTTCGGATTGCCTGTCGTGATGAAGTTGACCCAGAAGGTATGCATGATCTCGCTGAGTCTTCTGTCCTCATAATCATACAGATCAGATTCTTCCGGAATCACGCCGAAGGTGTACACCATTTCACCGCTGTGCCAGGAGGAAAGCCTGCCGTTCTGCTTGGTGAAGAGATATTCATATACAGGAATGTTTTCCTGCGCTGCCAGGCGGTTCAGACAGTAATGCGAATAGTTGAAGAACAGAGCGCCGTAGATCTCCGCCCAGTTTCTGTCAGCTTCCGCGTCAGTGGATGCCGGATACAGTGCGAGAACATCATCCGTGTATTCTCCGAAATATCTGCGGACCTTTTCTTCGTAATTCTTTTTGTTCGCTCTTGAGAAGATGATGAACGGACCGCTTTCCTGATCGTTGAAGCCATGCAGGATTGCCTGTTCATTATGGACACCCTGTTTTCTCAGTTCATACGGATCATCCGCAAGGACGTATCCGTCCGCTGTCACGTGGTGCTGTGTCTCCATTTCTCCGGTGATTTTCGAAGCAGGAAGATCACGCAGCTCCGCCAGTGTTTCGCATCCGTATTTCTCCTTCAGAGCTTTTCCGGAAGCCAGCGCATCCGCAAAGCTGCGGTAGGAGTGCGGAGGCTGCGGTGAGGAAAGCGTGCTGCTTTCCAGGATTGCCCTCTGGAAGAGTCCTTCCGCAAGCGGTGAGACGCAGAGCGCGTCAACACATACCGCGCCAGCTGACTCTCCGATCAGCGTCACATTGTTGGGATCGCCGCCGAATGCTTCGATGTTGTCCTGTACCCACTGCAGTGCCTTGATCTGATCCAGCAGACCGAAATTTCCGGCCGTGCCTTCTTCCGCAAGCATCTCTTCATCCGCCAGGAATCCGAAGACACCGAGACGGTATCCCATATTCACGCAGATGACGCCGCTTTTCGCATAGCCTTCACCGCTGTAATCGGCGTACCAGGGCTGTCCTGTCTGCAGGGAACCGCCGTGAATATACACTGCGACAGGAAGCTTTTCCTGTTTTCCGGCAGGTTTCCAGATATTCAGATACAGACTGTCCTCACTGACGGGAGGACGGTAATGGTCATCCATTGAAAACTGATAATCGTGATAGCCGATGATCTGCGCCAGTGAATCCATCAGCGGAATATTCACGCTCTGCATGGACATTGCCGCGAACTGATCGCATACCAGAACGTCTGTCCAGGGTTCCGGATCCTGCGGTTTCTTCCAGCGCAGTTCTCCCACCGGCGGTTCGGCATAGGGAATGCCGGCGTAGACTTCAATTCCCTTTTCTTCACTGATCACACCGGAGACCGGTCCGTACTGTGTCTGTACGGGTTCTGTGCAGCCGCTGATGTGATCTGTGGCCGGCACCGTTCTTACCGGCGGCCAGCTGATCATCCCGATGACCCACAGCAGCAGGAAAAAGCCTGCCCATGTGCCAAGACGCAGCGGAATTCCCCTGTATCTTGTCTTTCGTCTCTGCATCACAAAGCCGGTGATCAGAAGCGCTGTCAGCACCCAGCCGAACAGCATGTTTTTATTCAGTTCCAGAAATGCCAGATACAGCACTGCTGCCAGTACCAGCACGATCCAGAATGCAATATCGTTATGTTTGTTACCCTCGTTTTTCACAGCATCCGCCAGCCTTTATCCATTTTGTTCTTGATCGTATGACCGTCTGATTTTCCGAATCCGACCGGCCATCTGCCGCAGCACACAAGCACCCAGCCTTTATGCGTTTCTTCTGTGCGTATGGTTTCACCCCGCAGAAAGCGGCGGATATCCTCTCCATCCGGTGCGAGGTGAACAGTGTCCGCAAACGCGTTATCTTTCAGATGCAGTGCGAGCTGCTGGGATGGTTCAAAGCGTCCGTTCTTCATCATGCCGAGAAGCAGACCTGAATTGAGAACACGTATCTTTTCCGTATTGATTTCATACTCCGGAACCAGATACAGCATATCGTTATGGACCGTGATTCTTTCACGGCGGATGTCATCACGGATCATCTTCATAAACGAAGCGGCGTCCTCAGGAATCTTTACGTGATGATCAGGCGCAGACAGAACGCTGTCACTGTTTCCGTCTTTCTTCAGCAGGGCGGCGAAATGTCCTTCGCCCTGCAGTCTGTGCGGATACATGCGCACGCAGTCTTCCATGCCTTCAAGCACACCGGGCGCAAAGCCTTCATACCTGTTTTCCACAGGCATCAGCTTCGCATCAGGACATGTTTCAAGCAGATGGAGAACAACTTCTTCATCTTCTTCGGGAGCGAATGTGCAGGTGGAATACACCATCATGCCGCCCGGCTTCAACATCCGCCATGCCTTGACGATCAGATCTTTCTGAATCGGCGCGTAGAAGCCACTTCCCTTTTCCAGCCATTCCGCGATCAGGGAAGGATCACGGCGGAACATTCCTTCGCCGGAACACGGCGCATCCAGCAGGATCTTGTCAAAGACTTCCGGATAGCGCTCAGATAAAACCGAGAGATCCGCAGCGGTCACGGCAGTGTTGGCAGCTCCGAAGCGTCCCATCGTTTTCAGTGTTGCCTTCTGGCGGGAAGCGCTGATGTCATTGGAGACAAGCAGTCCCGTGTTATGCATGCGGCACATCAGAGCGGTGCTCTTGCCGCCCGGCGCGCAGCAGGCATCCAGGACTGTCATATGATCACTGACCGGCAGAAGCGCGGCAGGAATCATCGCGCTGGCTTCCTGCAGGTAACAGAGGCCTGCGTAATACAGCGGAAGTGTTCCGGGACGGACGTCCTCCGGATAATAATATCCGCTGTCACACCATGGTACAGGCGTCAGCGGATAGCCGAAAACATTCTGAAATTCTTCAGGGCTGATCTTCTCCGTATTAATGCGCAGAGAATGCACGGGTGCCTCTGTCATTGCCGCAAGATACTGAGGGTATTCTTCTTTCAGAAGCGCTTCCATTCTGCGCAGAAATTCACCGGGAAGTTTCATAGCTTTTACATTATATAGTCCTGTTGAATCCATGTCATTTTCTTTTTGAAAAAAGCTTCCGATTTTCCGGAAGCTCAGAGAATTTCGCCGTTGGATTCGATGACTTTTCTGTACCAGTCAAAGCTTTTCTTGCGGTATCTGTTCATTGTGCCTGTGCCGTCACTGTTCAGATCGACGTAGATCATGCCGTATCTCTTTTCGATTTCAGCGGTTGAACATGAAATCAGATCAATGCATCCCCAGGCGGTATAGCCCATCACATCGACGCCGTCATGTACGGCTTCCTTCATCTGCGCGATATGTTCACGCATATAGGCGATGCGGTAATCATCATTGACGGTCAGATTACCGGTTTCATCTTCGATGAGTCTGTCTCTTGCGCCGAGTCCGTTTTCCGCCACAAACAGCGGTTTCTGATAGCGGGCATACAGCCGGTTCAATGTATAGCGCAGTCCTTTCGGGTCGATCTGCCATCCCCACTCCGTCACCGAGGAATACGGATTCTTCCGCAGCTCCGGCGTCATGTTCGAACGGGACGGTTCACCAAGGGTTGGATCGCACGTCGCACAGTTGCTGGAATAATAGCTGAAGGCAATGAAGTCCACCGTGTTCTTCAATGCCTCACGGTCTTCATCAGTGATTTCAAGATGAATGTTCTGTTCTTCAAAGCGGCGCTTTGCGAAATACGGATAGGCGCCTCTTGCCTGCACGTCGAGGAAGAAATACAGGTCATTGTCGATTTCCATCACCTTCAGGATGTCATCCGGTGCCGGTGTCAGAGGATAGACCGTAATGCCGACAACCATACAGCCAACCTTGTTCAATGGATCAATTTCATGGGCCAGCCTGACTGCCAGGGCGCTTGCGGTCAGTTCATGATGCATCGCCTGGTACAGATCAGAATCCGAGAGCTGTTCTTTCGGCGTCATGATCGCGCCGGACATGAACGGCTGACGGAGAATGGAATTGATCTCATTGAAGGTGATCCAGTAACGCACGCGTCCTTTGTATCTTTCAAACAGCACGCGGCAGTAATTGAGATAGAACTGAATCATGCGCCGGTCTGTCCATCCGTTGTATGCTTTCGCAAGATGGAGCGGTGTTTCGTAATGGGAGATCGTCACCAGCGGTTCAATGCCGTACTTCTCGCATTCATCCAGAATCTGATCATAGAAGCGAAGACCCGCTTCATTGGGCTCTGTTTCGTCTCCGTCCGGGAAGATGCGGCTCCAGGCAATGGAAAACCTGTATACTTTGAATCCCATTTCGGCAAACAATTCAATATCTTCTTTGAATCTGTGGTAGTGATCAATGCCTTTCAGCTTCAGATTGTCCGGTGTCGGCTCTTCTGTCCATGGTCCGAAGCCATGCGGCAGTACGTCCTGGATGGAGAGACCCTTGCCGTCTTCATCATAGGCACCTTCGCACTGGTTGGCGGCTGTTGCCCCGCCCCATAAAAAGTTCTGCGGAAATCCTGTCATGTTATCCTCCTGAAAAACCGGAAGGTGTTCTCTTCCGGCTTTGTATGTGATTTACTGCTTCGGTGTGATCGCGACGGCTCTGACCGGCATGCCGGTTGCACCTTCAATGCGCGGCCACATCACCAGGACCAGTGCGCCTGCCGGTGCGACCTTGTCGAGGTTCTGCAGGACTTCCACCTGCAGTTTTCCCTTTGCCAGCACATATCTTTCGCAGGCAAGATCGCCTGCTTTGGCGGCTTCGGCGGATGCGTCGGTATCGAGTGTCTCGTGGCCGTTGGCAGCCGCATTGCGTTCTTCATAGATGAATTTCAAAGCTTCCAGAGACCATCCCGGGAAGTTCTCGCTTTCATCTTCGGCGATGCCGGAAAGGGCATTCATATCCGGCCAGTTCTTTGACCAGTCGGTTCTTAAAGCGACAAACGCGCCGTCGGGAATCTGTCCGTATTTTTCCTCATAGGCGACGATATCTGCTTTCTTGACCGCGTAGTGAACATCTTCCTTCACCTTGTCAGTGATGTCGATCACGCATAAGGGATACATCATACTTTCAACGGAATAGGATTCGGAAAGCTTGGCGTTCTTGATGAAGTGGCCCGGGAAGTCGATGTGGGTGCCGAACTGGCCCGGGAACTTGAACGTGTGGATGCGGCAGCAGAGCA
>ONSK01000178.1 GCA_900320455.1 uncultured Erysipelotrichaceae bacterium
AGTCCTCAATGTTTTCAAGCCACTGCTCGAATACTCTTGAGAAGCGCTCCGGATAGAAGTTGATCTTCTGGTCTGGATCATTCTGATTCTTCAGAACATCTTCAGCCAGAGGCTTCATCTTGACGAACCACTGTTCGGAAAGATACGGCTCAATGACGCAGTGTGTTCTCTCAGAGTGAGCGACATTATGCGTGATATCCTCAATCTTGATCAGATTGCCTTCTTCTTTGATTCTCTCAACCAGCTTGTCACGGCATTCATAGCGGTCCATGCCCTCATATTCGCCAGACAGAGCATTCATTGTTCCATCCGGGTTCATGCAGATCGGCTTCTCCAGACCGTGTCTTTCAGCGATTGCGAAGTCGTTAGGGTCATGCGCAGGTGTGCACTTCATGGCGCCTGTTCCGAATTCAACGTCAACATAGTTGTCGGCGATGATCGGGATCGCTTCACCGTTTGCCGGGTTCACTGCGTGCTTGCCAACCAGGTGGCTGAATCTTTCATCCTCAGGGTTGACAACGACGCAGACGTCACCGAACATCGTTTCCGGTCTTGTTGTGGCGACTGTGAAGTGATCGTTTGTTTCCTCGACTTTGTAATCGAAGTAGTACATCTTGCCGGGATCATCCTGGTAGTATACCTCGATATTGGAAAGCGCAGTTCTCGCTTCCGGATCCCAGTTGATGATTCTCCATCCGCGGTAGATCAGGCCTTCGTTGTACAGCGTGACGAATACGTGTCTGACGGCATCGTTGAAGCCTTCGTCCATCGTGAATCTTTCTCTGCTGTAGTCAAGGCTGTTGCCGAGCTTTGCCCACTGCTTGCGGATCGTGGCTGCGTATTCTTCCTTCCACTGCCATGCTCTTTCAAGGAACTTCTCTCTGCCGATGTCATAGCGGGAAATGCCTTCGCTCTTGAGTCTTGCATCGACTCTAGCCTGTGTGGCAATACCGGCATGGTCCATGCCGGGCAGATACAGCATGTCATATCCCTGCATTCTCTTGTAGCGGGAAATGATATCCTGCAGGGTGTTGTCCCATGCGTGTCCGATGTGAAGGATGCCTGTTACATTGGGCGGCGGGATCACGATTGTAAACGGATCCTTTGATTTGTCGCCGGCTGTGAAGTATCCCTTCTTCACCCATTCATCATAGCGGCCTTCTTCGACATCTTTGTGATTGTACTTCTGCGCAAGATTCTTCTCCATATATCCTCCAGTAAATAAAAAACGCCCTGATGCACAGGACGCAGTATGCGTGGTACCACCTTTGCTTGCTTCTCGAAATGCGTAACGTGCATGACACGATGTCTCTTACTGCTTTCAGAGACACAGCTCCAAGATGACTTCATCTTCCTTCCATAGCTGTTCACACCTGCCACAGCCTCTCTTGCATGGTACAGAAAACTACTGGTTCTTATCAGCGCTTTGAGATGATTATAGCAAAATTCGTTCTGAATTCAATCATTCACCGCCAGTAAATGAAATTTGTGATGCGTTCCGTATAGCAGAGCCTGACAGAAACCACTCCGGAAACGATCATCAGACATGCGAAAATCGCAAGTCTTGCATAAGCGGGAATGACGATGGCAGAGTCTAGCAGAAGAAATACAAGATACATCACCAGAAATACAGCGATGTAGATCAAAGCCGCAGCCAGGAAACATCTCAGCCGCATATTCCGTTCTATTCTTTTCTTCTCTGCCGGACTCATATGA
Organism: uncultured Erysipelotrichaceae bacterium; assembly: GCA_900320455.1. GTDB lineage: Bacteria > Bacillota_I > Bacilli_A > Erysipelotrichales > Erysipelotrichaceae > Bulleidia. Next base: position 1,717 of record ONSK01000178.1, read on the forward strand.
CCATTGTACCTTTCCCGCTGTGCGAATTCAAAGGGAATTTGTTATCATAATTGTATGTGCGGCAAATACAGAGCTCTGGATGAAACAAATGATGAGATGCGGGAAATCGCCGAGAAGCTGAAAGCAAGGATCACGCCTTCGGAATTTGAGAAGATTTCTCTCTTTGATGTTGTCCCTTCCTCCCGCAGCATCGCGGTCTGGAACAACCCTTCATCCAACAAATGCGTCTATACCGTCATGGTCTGGGGATACCCCGGCGCCAAGGGCAGGCTTGTGATCAACGCCAGAAGTGAAACGGTCTTCTCCTCCTGGTTTTTCCGTGACTCCCTTCCCTGCGTTCTGCCGGCATCGTTCTATTATGAAACAGACAGGAACACCGGAAAGCGGTGGGCCTTCTATACAGATGAAAAGACAGTCTATCTTGCCGGGATCTGCCGAATCACGGAAGAAGGCATCAGGTTTGTGATCCTGACCGAGGAAGCGGGAGAACCGCAGAATAAAATCCATGAAAGACAGCCTGTGATGTTTGATTATGAACATGCAAAAAAGTGGTGTGCCTCAAAGGACCCATCCACTTTATTGAAATATTCGATTCAGAAACGGTATATGCGTCAGGTTTCAGAATAAAGCGTGCGGATGTGCAATCTTGAGATGTTCGTACGCTTTTTCTGTGACAACTCTGCCGCGGTTAGTACGGTTGACAAAGCCGATCTGGATCAGATACGGCTCATAGACATCCTCCAGTGTGGTTGTCTCCTCACTGATGGAATTGGCAAGTGCTTCCAGACCCACCGGACCGCCATGGAATCGTTCAATGATGCCGCGCAGATAGCGGATATCGACCTCATCCAGTCCGAGACTGTCGACATGAAGCCTGTTCAGCGATTCATCGGCGATCTTCTTTGAGATCACGCCGTCGTTGAGAACCTGCGCGAAATCGCGGATTCTTCTCAGCAGGCGGTTCGCGATACGGGGCGTACCTCTGCTTCTTCTGGCGATTTCTCTGACGGCATCGTCATCGATCGGCGCATTCATTACCCTCGCGGTTCTTGCGACGATGGAACAGAGCTGTTCCTCATTGTAGTATTCCAGCTTGGAAATGATTCCGAAGCGGTCGCGCAGCGGAGCTGAGAGATCGCCAGCTCTTGTTGTAGCGCCGACAAGTGTGAACGGAGGCAGATCCAGACGCACGCTTCGTGAACCTGCGCCGCCTTCGCCGCCGATCATGATATCCAGCTCAAAGTCTTCCATTGCCGGATACAGCACTTCTTCAACGACCTTCGGAAGTCTGTGAATCTCATCGATAAACAGAACATCGCCTGGTTCAAGAATCGAAAGCACTGAGGCAAGATCTCCTGCCTTGGAGATGCTCGGTCCGGATGTGACTCTGACCTTGGAATGCATCTCATTGGCAAGAATGAAGGCAAGCGTGGTTTTTCCAAGTCCCGGAGGACCGTACAGCAGAACATGGTCGAGTGATTCATTTCTCTGCAGCGCTGCCTTGATATAGATTCTCAGATTTTCTTTCAGAGAATCCTGTCCGACATATTCATCCAGATTCCGCGGGCGGATCGTTTCATCAAGAAGTTCATCCGCCTGACTGGCTTCCGCAGATAAAAGACGTTCCTGTTCTTTCATATGTCACCTGCTTTCTATGCTTTTCCAAGATGCTTGAGACCCATTCGCAGATATTCCTGTGTCTTCAGTCCCGGTGACTGCATCATGACTGCAGCAGCGGAACTGACTTCATTCGGCTTGTAGCCAAGGGATTTCAGGGCATCAAGAGCATCTTTGATTTCATCCGGATACTCCGGTGTTTCCGCTTTCTTCGCTGCCGGTACAGCAACCAGTTTGCCTTTCAGATCAAGCACGATCTGGCTTGCGGACTTGGCCCCGATTCCCGGCATTTTTTTCAGTACAGCGACATTGCCTTCTTCAATCGCGGTAATGATCTTCGCATAGCCGGCTGAAGCGAGCATGTTCATTGCCGTCTTGGGACCAAGTCCCTTGACGGAAATCAGACGCAGGAAGAGTTCCTTTTCCTCCTGTGAGCTGAATCCGAACAGTGATACATCGTTCTCTGTCACATGCATATATGTATAGACGCGGATTTCCTGGTTCAGACGCACCTCATCCGTATGCGGATAGGCAACCTGCCAGCCGAATCCCTGATGATCGACAACGATGTAGTCAGCGCCATAGGATGCCACTGTACCCTGAATAAATGCAATCATATTCAATCACTCCGAATAATCCATGATATATGTTCCGACAATGACCTGATCGCCGTCTCTTGCGCCTGCTTCATACAATGCGGCATCGATGCCCATCTTCTGCAGTGTCATGGCGAACTGGTATGTATCTGCTTCCTTGTCGAAATCAACCTGTTCCGCAAGTCTGTCGACCTTCTCGGAAACAACCTTGAATCTGTGCGGTCCGAGTTTTTCAATCGTAAAGTCAGGCCGTTTCGGCTCATATCTGTATACGACTGTCTCTTCCGCCGGTTCGTCATTGTTTTCATCTTCCGCTCTGGCATTTTCAATCAGTTCCATTGCCCGGTAAAGGACTCTGTCAATGCCTTCATGCTGAAGAGCGCTGATTTCAAATACTTCCAGATCCGGATATGCCTTATGGAATTCCTCGAGATACAGCTGGCTGATCTCATCATCCATTTTGTTTGCGACAACGATCTGCGGCTTGTCCTTCAGTGATTCATCGTAGACTGCCAGTTCTTCATTGATGATGCGGTAGTCTTCGACAGGATTTCTCTCACTGCCGCTCATGTCCACAACATGAATC
>ONSK01000083.1 GCA_900320455.1 uncultured Erysipelotrichaceae bacterium
AGCAATCGAATCCGGCAAGTATCAGTTCCTGAGATGCAACTATCCGAACGGCGACATGGTCGGACATACAGGAAACTATGAAGCTACAATCATCGGTGTTGAATCCGTAGACCTCAACCTCAAGAGAGTCATGGATGCCTGCAAGAAGATGGATTACGCACTCATCGTTACTGCCGACCACGGCAACTCCGATGAAATGTATGACAAGGGCAAGAACCCTGACGGATCACCGAAGCCGAAGACAAGCCACTCTCTGGCACCTGTACCGTTCGCAATCTACAACGGACCGGAAGGAACAGAAGTCAAGGAAGAAGGAGACTTCGGATTGGCTAACGTTGCCGCAACAGTCGTTAAGCTGCTGGGCTATGAACCGCCGAAAGAATGGCTCGAATCCATTATCAAGTAATCAGAATACTGTAAAGATCATGTGTTCCTGAAGGAATGCATGATCTTTTTAAGTGAGCACCAATAATTATTAGTGGTAAAATAAAACCGAATACAGGGGAATATATGAAAAAGAATGTGAAAATATTGCTTTCATGCATGCTGGGACTCTCATTGTGCGCATGCAGTACATCCGGTTCATCCGGAAAGAAAGATGATGCGTCAGCGGATGAGGAAAAGCAGACTGACACAGAAACAGCACCGGCAGAAACACCGGAACCGGCGGCCAGCGCCAATTACACTGATGCAGCTTCATTTGCCGGATTTGATTCATATACTGTGAATTATGAAGGGACAATGGCGGCAGAGACGTATGTCAGCGGTGATGTTGTCTTTGGCGAAACATTGCTCAGGGATCATTACTCCGGCGAAATCAGTAAGACTGAACAGCTTGACGATCTGACCCATGAGAAAACAGGTAAGGTTGAGACGGTTGAACAGGGTAAAGCTGCGAAAGTGACCACCACATCTATAAGTATGTTTGGAAAGGATATTGCTTTCTATGTTTACAACAATACGGATGCGCCGGCAAAGCCTGAAGACTGTGTAATCATCGGAATTGAAAATGAATGCACAAAAGCCGTCAAATTCAAAGGCGGAATCTTAATTATTGAGCAAGAGCAGCCATCAGAAGAGAATCCGGCAGACAGCCTGCTCAAAACTCTCGGCGAGCCGTATGAAATGGAAGAGGACAATCACTACACATGGCGTGATCAGAGCGGCGATCATATCTTTGAAATCAAACTCTGGTCATCCGAAGGACTGTATCAGACCATCAATTTCTGCTATGTGAATTACGCGGCAGGTAAGTAAAATTATCTTCCGTTATCAGGTAATTAAGATTTCATGAAGACTGTGCACTCCGCCTTGGAGCGCATGGTCTTTTTTAATATATATATATATAATTTTGTTACAAAGTGAAACCGACAGAGGAGGCAATATGAAGAAATGGATTGTATTTGTCATAGCCTGTATCATTGCGGCTGCTGTTTTTGCCATCAGATTTTTTCCTCATGAACCGTCCTACACAGAAATCATGGAAGGCAGAACACCTATGTTTGAATGCGTGGTAACAGATGATACCAGTTTCAATGAAGCAGGGAATTATTCAATTCTTGTTCAGCCTGTTGAGACATGTGAATTTGGTAATAAGAAAGATCTGAGCAGTCTTCAGAAACCGATACGGATTTTTGAGAAAGATATTCAATATGATAAACTTGAAGTCATCCGCTCTCATCTGAAACAGGGTAATCTGGAAGAGTATGTATTCACGGTGCATTACAAAGACGATGCTTCGTTTGAAGAGAAAGAAGATGAAATGATTCTGCGCAATATATATGCACTGACAGAATCAGGCAGAAAAACTGACTTTGACAAAGAACAGTGTGTCAACTGCCAGAAGGGCTGCAAAGCAGAATAATCGAGAAGAGATGTAACGTATGATATTTAAGAAGAAACTGTTATTTGCTGTACTTGCAGCTGCATGTATCATCGGAGGAATACTCCTGTATGCGAAAAGTCAGACTCCGACTGTAAGATATGAAGAACTTATTCAGATGACTGATGCGGATTGCTATGACAAGTTAATTGAGATCGGATTCATGGACCAAGGTTGGTACAGCGATAAAGAAACAGCAGGAATGGCATTTAAGGTTCTGATCACTGAGATGGGAAAAGAAAATGGATTCATTCCGAATTATGTTGATCAGGATTATATGCATGCTGTATTTACATTCTTACAACAGAAACATATTTCATTTCCTGTTGTTGGAAGATACAATCATGAAGTTTATGATGCAATGCTGAATCTGGAAACCGATTCGTCTGAATAAGCAGTATCGGTTCCTAATGTACATATCGCATAGGAAAGATTCCGGAATATGGATGACTATTATGAATTCATCAATGAGGCGGATGAAGATGATATCGAAGATTTCATCGATGATCTGAATGATGACGATGATGAAGACGATACAGACGATGACGATGATATTGATGACGATAAAGACTGAATGAAGAAATCCCGCAGGTGCGGGATTTCTGTTTACTTTCGTCTTTTGATGTTTTTGTTCTCATCAAGCTTTGCGTAGAAGAAGGCAGCCGCATGATGGGAAATGGAATGCAGGAACTTTGCCAGATCACGGACAGATATCGTTGAAGGATCTTCCAGCCAGATCTGAATGATGCTGGTGAGAGCATCTGAAATATATGCTTCTGACATTTTCAGGATGATATTCTTCTGAATGTTTTCAGTACCTGTGTACAGTTCCTTCAGTGTGGATTCAATAAATACATAACGGATGATTTTCTGGAAATGCGCAGGTGAGCTTTTGGACAGAACACGCATCAGATCACGGTGTTCGTAGACAACCTGGATGCACCACTCAGTAACGCCGTACATCAGGTTTTCCCTGAGATTCTGTACTGTTTCTTCTGTCAGACTGCTGAGCATGTCTTTGGAAGCATCTTCGCAGATCTTTTCCAGCAGTTCGTATTTGCTTTCATAGTGTCCGTAGAATGCATTGCGGGATATGTTTGCTTCATTACAGATGTCTTTGGTGTGAATATTATCGAATGTATTCGTTTCTGCGAGACGCAGGAAGGCGGAACGGATCAGTTCCTCTGTCTTGATGTATCTCAGATCTTTCGTATTCATGACACCCCTCTATATGACACTAAGTTAAATTGATTACTTTATCGCACAGGGTGTTCTTTTTGTCAATCAACTTAAATACAGTGCAGCAAATCCTGTAATCTGACATCTTATATCGTTCAGCGTGACAGTCACAGAAAGATATACTATACTGTAGTTAGACATATCTAACTAAGGAGGATGCCATGAGTGAAATTATCGCTATCGGAATGACCGCTGCCCTGGTATCTGTAATTACCATCGGCGGTCCGGCAATGAGAAGAAAATATCTCGGAAGAAAATAACAGTCACATTATGATCGCGGTCCGGCAGATGCCGGATCGTTTTCTGTATGGTACAATCTGATTGCATACAAAGGAGAAAAATATCATGTATTTTGAAAAATCAAATGGTTTTCCTGATGGTTTTCTGTGGGGTGCCGCTTCAGCTGCTTACCAGGTGGAAGGCGCATGGAATGAGGATGGCAAAGGCGTATCTGTATGGGATACATTTGTAAGAATTCCCGGCAAGACCTTCAAGGCGACAACAGGAGACAAGGCAGTTGATCATTATCACAGATACAAAGAAGATGTCCGTCTGATGGGTGAGATGGGATTAAAGGCATACAGATTCTCTGTGGCCTGGACCAGAATCATCCCGGATGGAAACGGTGAGATCAATCAGAAGGGAATTGATTTCTACAATGATTTGATCAATGAATGCCTGAAGTACAATATCACACCGATGATCACTGTGTATCACTGGGATCTGCCGCAGGCACTGCAGGATCAGTACGGCGGATGGGAAGACAGAAGGATCGTGGATGATTTTGTCCGCTACGCGAAGACAATCTTTGCGGCGTATGGCGACAGAGTCAAATACTGGATCATCATGAATGAACAGAATATCTTCACCGGACATGGCTGGCTGATGGCAATGCATCCTCCGGGAAAGAAGGATGACTGGAAGACATTCTACCAGGTGAATCATCATGCCTTCATGGCACATGCAAAGTCTGTTCTTGCATTAAAGGAAATGTGGCCGGATGCCAAAGTGGGATCCAGCTTTGCCTACGGACCGAGCTATGCCGTATCCTGCAGACCGGAAGATGCCATGGCAAACTGCGATTATGAGGATCTGAATCTGTATTACTGGATGGATATGTATGCGTATGGAAGATATCCCAGAGCTGCCATTGCCTATCTGAAGTCACAGAATATGGCGCCTGTATCTGCGGAAGGTGATGAAGCAATTCTGAAAGAAGCTGCTTCAAAGATTGACTTCATGGGTGTCAATTACTACCAGACTGCGTGTGTGGAATATAACCCGATTGACGGTGTCGACGGTTTCGGCAGGATGAATACAAC
>ONSK01000138.1 GCA_900320455.1 uncultured Erysipelotrichaceae bacterium
AGCCTGGCCAAGCGCGAGCACGATCACCGCACAGGCAGCGTATATTCCCAGGATCTTCGGTGTGAGCGCAATCCTTCGCTTGTATACAAACATCGCGATGACGTAGATGATTAACAGTACCAGCCAGGAAATCAGGCTGCTGCTCAGATCGAAGGCGCTGTTTGAAGCGATGAAGATCATCGACAGAACCAGATAGATATGAATGATAGCAGGATAGGCCATGATGTCATCAGAGATCTGATCGGCTCGTTCTGTCTTTCTGCGCACAAAGTGATGATAAAGACCAATACATCCAAGTATTACATACACGATCAGCACGCAGACATAGAAGAGTGAGAAACCTTCATGTGTTTTCCCTGCGACAAAATCGATCAGGACATTCTCATTCGCAATACCGGAAGCCAGAGGAGACAGCCAGCTGAAATCCAGATGGAGACTTGCGTAGGTGGATCCGGCAATCAGATTGACAAAGAACTCTTCCGCTGCCGACAGGCATACGGCAGGCAGGACGTTATACGCCGCTGTCATGATGATGCCGTCTGTCAGGTTGTTGGCAGTCAGGAAGAATAATGTATTCATGACGGTGACAGCCGTAATCCAAAGCAGGGTATGGCCGGTAAGATCCAGGAAGAAAATCAGATCAATGCCGCCGGAGAATAACAGACCGAGAACGGTTGTCACAAACCAGAACAGGAAGTTGATTCCGGCGCAGAAGACGATCTGCGTGATGCACATCTCTCTGCGTGATACCGGCAGGGCAAAGCGCACGTCAGTGCTCTGTCTGTTATGGACATAGGAGAATGTGATCAGCGGCAGAACGTATGCCAGGATCATGGAGAATACCATGGTTCTCTCACTGATGCTGTACCACCGGAAGCCGTCACCGTATGAGCTTCCGACAAGGGCAACTGCGATATAGAGGAACAGGAAGAAGATCAGGGCAATCTTCCGTTCCTTCAGAAGCCATTTCAGATATTTCTTATTCATGGAGGTCACCTCTGCTTTCCAGTTCATAGATGAACAGTTCTTCAAAGCTGACCTGCAGGATATCCACAAGCAGCGGATGCATCTCTTCCAGCTTCTCTGTGACTTCTTCTCTGCTTCCTCTGATCACCACATTCGCGACACGTCCTGCCTGTTCAAAATGCAGAACGTCAAAGTCAGAGAAGTCTTCTTTTGTCTTCGGCTCGGAGAATACGACCTGGTATTTGTTTACCGATTCCCTGGCGTCCAGGAGATCACCGTAGCTGACAATATGCCCATCATCCAGGATACCGAAGGAATCACAGATATCTTCCAGTTCCTTCAGGTTGTGCGAGGAGATGATGACGGTAATGCCTTCATCCTCAATCAGCTGTGCCAGCACTTTCTTGAAGCGCAGTCTTGCCAGAGGTTCCAGTCCGTCATACGCCTCATCGAGCAGAAGCAGCTTCGGATGTGTGCTCAGAGCAAATACCAGAGAGACTCTTCTTCTGTTTCCCTTGGACAGTGTTCTGATATTCATGTTCTCCTTCAGATCAAACATATGAAGATAGTTATGATATGCCTCCTGATCGAAGTCATACATGGATTCATACATCGTTTTCACTGAGGCAATCGTGCTTCCTGCCGGGTAATACTGTTCATCAGAGACAAATGAGATCGATGAACGTATCTCCGGGAACAGGAAGGTATCCTCATCATTGAACGTGACAGAACCGTGATCCGGTTCATACACGCCGGCAATCAGTCTGAGCAGTGTGCTCTTGCCGGCACCGTTGATACCGACAAGACCGAAGATCGAACGTTCTTCGATTTCCAGGTTCAGGTCTTTGATGACCTCATTCGTTTTGAATGCTTTATATAAATGTTCAATTCTCAGCATGTTCTTCCTCCTGATACAGATCCGAAACAGCCTCCAGCATTTCTTCTTTAGTAATGCCGCTTTCCTTCAGAGGACGCAGCACGTGCAGGATCGTTTTCTTCTTTTCCGTTCCGGAAGAAATCTCGGCAACGTATACGCCTTTCTTGGGCAGGTTGTATACATAGCCGTTTTCTTCCAGCTTCGCGTAGGCTCTGGCAACGGTGTTCGGATTGATGCCGTTGTCTGAGGCTAGCTGACGGACAGAAGGAAGCCTGTCGCCGGGTGAGAGCACGCCGGCTTCTATGAAACGCAGGATCTGTGACTGTATCTGTTCGTAGATCGGTTCTTTGCTTTGTATACGGATCAGAAACATATCCCCTCCATCTGTATTAACTGTATTAACTGTCTTAAGTGTATGCACGAAATCAATGCATGTCAATAATGAAATCATTTCTCCACAGAGGAAACAAAACACTATAATAGTAAGTAATTGAAAAAGTATTACGGGGAGAAATATGAGACAGCATACAATCAGGGGGATGATCGTTTTCAGTATCATCATGTCTTCTGTTCTGCCGGTGAATATCCTGGCAGAAGAAGAAACAATGCCGGAAATCACGGAGAATGAAGGCAGCGGAAGCAGTGAATATACAAACGTCACACCGGTGGATATTCACCGTCTGTACAACAAGAGAACCGGCGAACACTTCTACACGCCGAATGCCGGCGAGAAAGACGCGCTTGTCAAATACGGCTGGCGCTATGAGGGCACAGGCTGGGTGGCGCCTTCCGTTTCATCCGCGCCTGTCTATCGTCTTTACAACTGGCGCGCAGGCGAGCATCACTTTACGATGAATGCCGTTGAAAGAGACAAGCTTGTCAGTCTTGGCTGGAATGATGAAGGCATCGGCTGGTATTCCGATACCCAGAAGACGGTTCCCATCTATCGTGAATTCAATCCGAGAAAGAAGAAGTGCAATCACAACTTCACTTCCTCTCTTCCCGAACATACCAAGCTTGTATCACTTGGCTGGCGGGATGAAGGAACTGCCTGGTATGGACTGAAGGCAGGAACACCGATCGTCATCGTCGAACCGGAAAAGGAAACCTATTCCTACAAAGTCATCTACTATTCACAGCGTGATTCCCGCTGGGCAAGAAAGAAATACGGAAGATATTACTTCGGCAACACCGGATGCGGTGTCACATCAATCTCGATGTGCGTGACGGCAGTGCTTGGCAGAGAAGTGCGTCCGGACACAGTCGCGGATTATCTGTATTCGATCGGTTCCTATTCCCAGCCGAATCATCACGGCACGACCGGCAAATCACGCCTCCATGCCGCGAAGCACTGGAATATCAACTGCGAACTGCTTCTGACCTACGCGGATCTGCGCAAGGCGCTGGAAGACGGCAAGGTCATCTCGATGGCAGTCAGGGGACAGACCGAGTTCATGACCAACAAGGGCTCGCATGGCCTGACATTATACGGATACAAGGATGGAAAGACATTCGTCTATGATCCATGGAACCAGAACAAGAATGCCTGGTATTCCCTGGATTATCTCTGGCGGATCAGATCCCACGTCCCGGCGGATCTCGATGCCGGACCGGAAATCGTCTTTGCCTTCTGGGAAAAATAACGGGTGTTCCGCAAGATGCGGAGCATCTTTTTCTGTACAATAGCAATATCCGAAACAGAAAGGAGAACCTATGCTTCTTCCGGACAAAACACTGCTCAGGCTGTCAAAGGGACTGTGGGGATGGATCATACTGATCACGATGCTCAGAACTGCCGGACGGACTGATGACAGACATGGGAGAAATGAGCACGAGGCTCTCCGGCGGCGAGCGTCAGCGTGTCGGCATCGCAAGAGTCCTTCTGAAACACCCTGATATCATCGTCATGGATGAGCCGACATCCTCACTGGATGCCCTGCACGAAAAGGAATTGCTGAACACACTGAAGAACAATTACCGTGACGTAACGGTCATCATCGTTTCCCACCGCATGTCAACGCTTGCGGACTGCACAAGACTTCTGAAAATGGAAAACGGAAAAATCGTTGAAGCATAACAAAAATGGAATCCGGCTGGATTCCTTTGTTGTATCAGA
>ONSK01000149.1 GCA_900320455.1 uncultured Erysipelotrichaceae bacterium
TGCATTTTCTTTGTCATGCCCGGTGCGCCGTTGCCGGCTTTGACTGTTTTTGTAAAGCGGAGCTTTGTCAGCGTTGTCTCATTGGTATCCACCTGGAAGTAGATACTGCCGCCGTTTCCTCCGTCGCCGCCGAAGGGTCCCCCGTTCGGATAATACTTTTCATGACGCCATGCCACACATCCTCTTCCGCCGTCGCCGGCCTTGACATGCAGCTGTACAAGATCGATCATACGTGCCTCCTTCCTAAAAAAATGCTCCTGAAGATCTCAGGAGCGTTTCATGACTCTGATTAAGCCTCTTTCGGATAGACAGAAACCTGTTTCTTGTCCTTGCCGAGACGTTCATACTTTACAATGCCTGCAGCTGTTGCAAACAGTGTATCATCACCGCCGCGCATTACATTCTTACCCGGGAAGATTCTTGTTCCTCTCTGACGGTAGATAATGGAACCAGCGTTGGTGAATTCGCCGTCAGCTTTCTTCGCTCCGAGTCTTCTGCCGGCTGAATCACGTCCGTTCTTTGTGGAAGAGACACCCTTCTTACTCGCAAAGAACTGAATATCAAGTGTGAATTTCATATCGTTTACACCTCCGTAATTTTAATAAAGTTCTGATTCATTTCCTGAACTGTTTTGAGCTGAATGAGACCGGTATTCATGATCGTTTCCGTTGTGTTGTCCGGTTCATGAATCTCGATGGTGATCAGATTATTTCCGATCGTGCATGTATCGATTCCGGCAATCAGATCCAGCGCATTGCACAGTCCGAAGACGATTCCGCTGACCGCCGCGCAGACAAGATCTTTGCCGTATTCATCAGAACCGGCATGCCCGCTGACTTTCATGCGGGTAATCATCTCTTCATTGCGGGTGACGCGGACGCTGATCATTTTATGCCTCGATTGCTTCAACAGTCAGCTTTGTATACGGCTGACGGTGACCCTGCTTGCGGCGAGTGGATCCCTTCTTCTGCTTGTACTTGAAGATGATGACCTTCTTTTCCTTGCCCTGTTTTTCAACTTTGCAGGTTACCTTGGCACCCTCTACATACGGTGTGCCGACCTTTGTAGTTGCATCTGATACAAGAATAACCTTGTCAAATACTACTTCCTCACCCGGTTCAACGTTGAGCTTCTCAACGAAGATTGCCTGTCCGGCTTCGACTTTAAGCTGCTTTCCGCCTGTTTCGATAATTGCGTACAATTTCAACACCTCCTGACATTATCTTAAGACGCGCCATTAAGGGGACCGAAGTACTTAAACCCTTGTCTGTGCGGTTACAGACCTCATCCGAGGGCTGATAACACATTGATAATACAGGCAAACAGTTTTGGAGTCAATCATTTTCAATAAAGAATTTGTCACTTCCAAGGCTGATTTCCTGCTTTGCGGAATCATTGGTATTCTTTGAGACTTCATACGCGCTGAGAACATCATAGCCGCATGCCCTGAGGAAGGCATTCATTTCATGGAATCCCGGCACCATCCGCACTGAAGGTTTTCCGTCTGTTTCCTCAAGGGCAAATTCCTCTGCTTTTTCCATGAGGCTTCTGCCGATGCCGGCACGTCTGTTCTCATCTTTGACATAGATCATTTCGATATATGCCTTTCCATTAATAATATTGAGTTCAATAAAGCCGAGATGTCTTCCTCTTTCCGCATAGGAGAATACGGCATAGCTGCCGCGGATATGTTCCTCCAGTGTGTTCTGGGCGGTTTCAATATCCTGTGTTCTCCTGCGGTGATGATACAGATCTGAAGCGTCAGCGTACATATAAATGATACCGCTCATATTAGATGAAGTGATACGGACGCATCTACCTGCCGGGATTTCAGAAGCAGCGGGAATGACCTGTTTCACAGGTTCCTCATCCTGAATCTCTTCTTCCCAGAGCAGCTCGTCTTCATCACTAAAATCAACGGTGCTGAGATCATACTCAAAGCCGTTCTCCAGGCACCATGCGACAGCTGTTTCCGCATGTCTTTTTTCCCGGAAGTCATACCAGTCATTCAAAATATGGAATCTCTCGCACGCAGCGCGGAACATTCTGAAAGCACCGCGGCCGTGGATAGCATTGCGCAGCCATTCAGCGGCTGTTTCATCTTTTACGGTTTCAATGAACAGCTCCATGTTGCGGTAATCATTGATCTCATAGCGGTCAGGAAGAGGCGTCAGTGTATCGCTTTCTTCATTGATCCTGACGCCTTTTGCGTCAAGTGTCGCATAGCTGCCGTACTGCAGGAGTACGATGTCATCCAGCTGTCTGCTGTAAAAAGCTTCGGTATGATCATCGATCATATCCATCGCATCAATGATATCCTGTACATTCAATGCATTCATGTTCTGCCTCCTTTTCAAAAAAGCCGCGTCAGAGCAGCTTTTTTACCTTGTTTGCGAATTTTACGCGTTCTTTCTCAGCGCAGTTGCTCAGGGATGTTAGCAGAGAATAGATCTTCAGACGCTCTTTGGTGGAATATGAATCATCATGTTCCACTGCGAGAACTGTCACATTGATCTTGTCCTGAAACTCTTTCTCTTCAAGAGCAGCGCAGCCTTTCATATTTTCTTCAAAGATACGTGCTGTATCGGGATTGTGTTTTGCCATCTTGCCTTATCACAGGAATTCTTCCTGTTCCTCTCTGTATTCGGTAATGACTGTCTGCATTTCTTCCAGAGCTTTATCCAGCATCGGCTGCCAGTCGAATCTTGCCTCAAAGAATTCGCTCTTTTTGGTTGTCGGCTTAGTGACAGGATTCTTCGGATCAAAGATCGTGCAGCAGTCTTCAAACGGAAGAATGGATGTTTCGTAGGTGCCGATCTGTTTTGCGATATCGATGATCTCCAGCTTGTCCATGCAGATGAGCGGACGCAGCACAGGCATTGTGACAACGCTGTTGATGCAGGCGATGCTCTCCAGTGTCTGAGAAGCAACCTGGCCAACGCTTTCTCCTGTGCCGATCGCAAGACAGCCGTATTTTTCAGCAACTGCCTGCGCTAAGCGGAACATCATTCTGCGCATCAGTGTCACGGCATAGGGATCTCCTGCCGTCTTGTAGATGGCAAGCTGAATATCAGTGAAATTGATCAGATGAACCGGAAGATGTCCCTGGTATTCACTGACCATTGCCGCAAGATCCAGCACTTTCTGCTTTGCGTTTTCACTGGTATACGGCGGGGATGCGAAATGCACAGCCTCTACGCGAAGTCCCCTCTTCATCAGCTCATAGGCAGCGACCGGAGAGTCGATTCCGCCGGAGAGCATCAGCAGAACCTTGCCGTTGATTCCTGCCGGGAATCCGCCTGCGCCTTTGATCTTCTCGGATGTGATATAGGTATCATTCTCCTGCACTTCCACACGGATGGAAAGCTCCGGTTCATGGACGTCTACCTTGAGATCCGTATTCTTCAGAATGACGGCAGCGCACTGACGGTTGATATCATCGCTTCTGAGCGGGAATGACTTGTCATGGCGGCGAGTGATCATCTTGAATGTTTTCTTGTCTGTTTCTTCAGCAATTCTCAAGCACGCACCGGTAATGGCTTCCATATTGGAATCCACACGCTCCGTAAAGGAGAATGAACTGATACCGAAGACCTTCTGAAGCTTTTCTCTGACGATTTCCGGATCGGCGCCGTTAAGACGGACATAGATTCTGTCATATGTCTTTCTGAATTCCAGGCCTTCGATATTTCTCAGCATGTATTTGACATTGCTGTAAAGACGGCCGATAAAATCTTTTCTGTTTTTTCCTTTTGTGCTGAGTTCTCCGAAACGGATCAGCACTGTATCATAATTAACCATACTGTGAAATAATCTCCTTTAATGCCTGAATGAATGCGTCGACTTCTTCTGCCGTATTCTCATGTGACAGAGAGACACGGATACATGAGGATGCTCTTGCGTCGGAATATCCCATTGCCTTGAGAACATAGCTTGTATTCGCGCTCTTGGATTCACATGTCGAGCGGGCGCTTACCATGAAGCCTCTGCGGTTCAGAGCGTTCTGCATGACTTCGCTGGGAATCTTTTCATAAGAGAAGTTGACGGTGCACGGCAGTCCGTCCTTCGGACTGTTGATCAGAATGCCGCTGATTCCCGCAAGACCATTCAGAAGTCTTTCTCTCAGCTTTGCGATTCCTGCTTCATCCTTCTTCTGACGCTCCAGCGCCAGTCTCAGTGTTTTCGCAAATACCATATCCGAACAGGCATTCGCAGTTCCTCCGCGGTAACCGAATTCCTGTTCACCGCCGTTGATCAGCGGTTCAAACGGAACATGTCTGCGCTTCATCAGAATGCCGCTGCCTTTCAATCCGTTGATCTTATGAGCGGAAATCGACATCAGATCGATATTCTTCAGATCCAGGGGAATCTTTCCGACGGACTGCGTCATATCGCTGTGCATATAGGCATGCGTCTTCTTCTTGACATATTCCGCAATCTCTGAGATCGGATTGACAGCGCCGGTCTCATTGTTTGCGTGCATGATGGATACAAGGGCTGTGTCATCACGGATCGCCGCAATGACATCCTCCGCATGCACAGAGCCGTTTTCATCCACCGGAACATAGGTGACCTGCCAGCCGAACAGACGCTCCATCTGACGGCATGCATTCAGAATGGATGAATGTTCGATCATCGATGTAACGATATGTTTCCTGCCCTTGCTGGCAAGGCATACGGATTTGATAGCAGCTGAATTGCTTTCCGCGGAGCCGGAAGTGAATATGATCTCATCGGGATTTACTTCCAAAAGCCCGGCTGTGGCGGCGCGGGCTTTTTCCATCATTCTGCTGATTTCAGTTCCTTCGTCATACAGTGATTCACTGTTGACGTAATATTTCTGAAGCAGGGAAATATAAGTCTTCAGAACATCAGGATCCGTCTTGGTGGTGCTGGCGTTGTCAAAATACACTCTATCTCGCACTTTTTGCATTCTCCTTGATCATCGATTCATAATTTCCCGGATGAATCTTTTCAATGGTTGCGATTGCAATCGTGAGAGCCTGTGTATATTCGCCGTTTCTGAAGCAGAGTTCGCTTCTTGTCAGTTCAGAATCAATATCGGCATATGTGGAACGGTATCTGTTGCCGAAGACGATCGTGTTTTCGACCATGACAACTGTTCCGACAACGTTGTTCACATTGTTGTAAAGCTGATAGATGAAATTGAGCGCTTCCTGCAGTGTGGCATTGAGCAGCTGGATATTCATCGGAACCTCATTGATCAGATCCTGGATCCTTCTGATATATTCATTGCCCTTTCTGAGATCTTCCTGATATGTCTCAGAGATATTCGGAAGCTTGAACTTGCGGATTCTCACCTGCATCTGGTTCATGATGATCTGAAGCTTGATCAGCTGCTTGCGGGCTCTGTCTTCATCGCCTGTTGCGATATCGAGCTTTGTCCGCATATCCTTCAGCGCTTCCGCCGCATCAGCGTAGGAGCGGTTCAGCGTGCGCAGTGAATCAACGATCGTGCTGGCAGGAACCTGATAGTTGTTTGTATTCTCAATGACGGAAGGCTTCTTCTCGTTCAGCTGCTCAAGAGCGTCGCTCTGTGCTGTCAGGCTGTCAGACATGGAATCCAGTCCGAATCTTACCGCGTTCTTCGCATACGCTTCCTTGACAGCTTCCAGGCATTTGTTGGCTTCGGCGGAAGTCTCTTCCGTTTCAGCGACCAGACGTCTGATCTCATCAAATGAAGCTGTCTCGTTCTTGACTGCCTCCTCCATCTGGCGGATGCGCTGCTTATAATCATCGAGGTGTTCCTGAACACCGTCTGTGGAACCGGCTCTGAGTTTCTTCAGATCGTCCTTCAGTGCTTCAGACATCACCTTCAGATTGTTTTCTACATCGAGATGCTTCAGGTAGACACCGTGCTTGCGCGCTTTGACATAGTCCTGATGCAGGCTTTCAGCCATCTTCGGAACGATGCCTCTTGCGTCTTCGATCAGACCCGGCATCTTGTCGAGCATCATATCGAGTTCATCAAGGCTTGTACGGATGCTGACAAGCTCCTGGTTGGCTTTGTCAAAGTCATTGGAGAACATCCATTCCTCGAATGTCGAGAACATCTTTTCCGTATCAGATACCTTCTGTTCAAGCATCGGCCAGCCGAAGGACATTCTTGAAGCATTCTCCTGTGCCTGCGACTTCAGAGCACGGAATCTGTTCTTGAGCGCTGTGACTTCCTGTCTCTGCGCGGTTTCCTTGGCGAGGATCTCATCCAGCGTGATTTCCAGAGACTGCACCTGGGAATCTGCAACCTTCAGCTGTGTTTCGAGCGTATCCATCAGTGTGCCGGCTTTCTTCAGCTTGCCGACAGTGATCAGATCTTCCGCATCTGCCAGTGACTGGGCAATTTTTGAAAGATCTGCCTGTGTGCTGTCAAACAGGTTCTGGGCATCATTGACACGGTTGACTGTCTCCTGATCCACACGGCCGATGGCAACGGCCTTGTTCATCTTCAGGGAAACAGGGATACCTTTGATTCTTTTATATGTTTCTTCCAGTTCACTCAGTTCGGAACGGAAATGCTTTGTATTTACTCTCTGTATAATAAGCCATATCACAAGCAGTACTACGATAACCGCTATGGCGATAACAACCCGGATGTCACCGATCATATTCAGAAATTCTTTCATGACGTACTCCCTTCATACCACGTTATTCTACCACAGAATACTCATTATTTATTGACTAATTGACATTCAATTCTGCCAATGATACAATCATCTTCGCGTTAAATGATAGCA